>NZ_JAIRBP010000047.1:0-16255 GCF_021151495.1 Halomonas sp. IOP_31
CGACCGCGGTCAAGCAAGGCATGGCGGCGCATACGGCGCTGGAGCAACTGTTTGCCGGCGAGGTGCCCACCTTCATGCGACAGGACGACCAGGATCAGGCGGCATGAGCTGAATAGTTACCTGGACTCTTGTGCGGACTCCGCTTGCGGTAGAGGTCCGCTGTGACCCTACTTTTCACTGACCTCAGGAAACGGCCAATGGCCGCGTTGCTGTGGGCATCATCCGGTAAGGTGATCCCGAGTGGCAGAGTCAAGGTAAAGCAGCACACGATGACCCGCGAGTGGGCTTGCATCGCTTTCTCGAACACGCGATAGGCCCGGTGCAGATAGTCGATGATCAAGGGGCCCCTGGCTGTGAGCACCGGCAACGTGACGCCGGGGACGGGCGAGAAGCGCGGCTGCCAGTGCAGGGTGTGATTGCGATTGGCGGTAGATCGCTTGGGTGGAAGTTTCATAGGACAGCTCCAGACAGCGGAAGGATTCGCTGAGCCTTGCTTGGCTCAATGGAAGCTGACACGACGCGAGAACGTGATGATGGATTGCGCGATAGGGCAGCGGCCACCCATCGCCCTGGGAGACGGCTCCTGACTCTGCAGAGACGGGCAGCCTCTCATGAGTTTCCTTGAGGACCTGAGCTGTCTGAAACCACGGTGGGTAGTTTCAGAGGGTTTGGGTATGTGCTCAGTCAGTGACTTAGCCTTGCAGTCACTGATCAATGATTAGATATATCTATATTAACGATATCCTAACTGCCCTGGCGGATAGGTACGGAGCTGGGCCGGTCTTTCGATGATCGAATCCCCAGTCAAACCGAACGGGCAAGGCACCACGAGGAACTCTCACGTTAAACGAATCGTGTCATTCCATTACTGCACCGGGTAAAAAAATACATGGGGCGGGAACTGGAAGGGGGTAAGGCGTCGCTTGGCAAGACGCCGAACGGCCCCTCGAGTGGGTGATTCCTCAGGTGGCGCTTCTGTCGCGGGTAGCGGTCGTCATGACGACGACGCATGCCCCAAGACTCTCCTCGCACCACTCTGGATCGATTCAAAAAAATCTCAGCCCTGTATTACCTCCTTGAAGCGTCCAAAGGAACGCTTCGATCGATGCATCCAATCCATCTTTCAGGAGGTAAGCCGATGTCGATTACGTGTCCAAACTGCGGTTCACGTCGCATCCGCCCGCGTCACCGAGGGCGACAAGTCGGCGGCAGTCTCGGGTGTGCGGCGGGAACGGCCAGCGGCGCAGCCGGAGCGCTCAGCGGGGCCGAGACCGGTGCCCTGGTGGGTGCCTGGGCCGGGCCGGTCGGGATCACCGTTGGCAGTCTCGCCGGGGCGGTCTTCGGCGGTCTAGTCGGTGGGACGGCCGGGGGTGTCGCCGGTGCCCGTCTCGGCAAGCAACTGGATACCCAGGTGCTCGATAACTACGCCTGCCATGGCTGTGGCCGCACTTTCCGCCCCCACATCGAGTAGCCCCGTCGCCTAGAAACGGCGTGAGCGGTCAGTGAGCGGCCAGTTCATTGAAAAACGCCGGGTTGTCCTGGATCGTCGCCAACACCTTGGCCGCCAGGCCGGTCGGGTTGCGGCGTTTGGTTTCCCAGCTCTTGATCGTATCCACGCTGGTTCCCATGGCGTGGGCAAACTCGATCTGGGAGATCTGCAAGCTAGCCCGAATGGCTTTCACGTCCGCGACCTCGTGGTGGGTCACGCGGGCGGGCTGGGCCTTGCCGTGCTTGATGTCGACGGCTTCCTGCAGCGATGTCTGGAGTTCGTCAAAAATGCTCATTCTAAAACCTCCCCCTTCAACTGATGGGTCAGTGTTTTCAGCGTGGCCTTTTCGGCAGGCGTCAGGCTGTCCTTCACGCTCTTGGGATAGGCCAGTATCAGGTAGACGACTTCGGCGGTGGCCAGGAAGTAGATGATCCGAGCACCGCCTTGTTTACCTTGATGCCCCAGCGCCATGCGTATCTTGCGTAACCCACCCGTGCCCTGGATCAGGTCGCCCTTGTCGGGCTGGGCGATCAGGATGCGCTGGAGTTCCTTCAGCTCATCATCCGTCGCCATGGCCTGGATCTGCCGGGTAAAGGTCGGCGTTTCGATGAATTCAATGGCATGACTCACGTCGGGCGTATCCTTCGACCAGTGCACTTCATCGTGTACATAGTACATAAAATAGTGCAAAGCGTCGATTCTGAACAACCCCTTTCCTCGAGCGCTAAGCGCGTTCAACGCAACCGTCCCACTGCAACCACCCCCATGCACGGCCAGCCCGCTTCCTTCGGGGAGCGGGCCGTTATGCCGTGTCAGACAGACCGTGTCAGACAGACCGTGTCTGCCCTTCAGGAGATTGACCATGAGCCACAACACCTACTCTCACACCCCGTCGTCCCCAGCGTCTGCCGAGCCGGTGAAGCGCACCGTGTTGTTTCCGCTCGATCAGACGGAGCAGGAAGCACCCGACGCCGAGTCGGCGGCCATCCCGCTCTCGGCCAAGGCCAAACCCGGCAGCGTGACGGCCTCGGTATTAAACGCCATCGAGCAGAGTGGCATGCCCGCGCCGGTCAGCCGGGACGCCCGTATTAAGCGTCCTCCGGCCCCTCAGCGCCGTTACCGCGACCAGGCCCGGCGTCTGGTCGATACCCGGGCCCTGGATCGCAAGGCCTGGCTGGCGATCCGCCAGAGCGGGATCGGCAGCTCCGATGCCGCCGCGGCGGTGGGCCTCAACCCTTACAAATCCCAGCTCGAACTATGGATGGAGAAGACCGAGCGGACCGACACCCACCGGGAACCATCGGCGGAAGACAGCCTGACCAGTCCGCTGCATTGGGGCCAGGTGCTCGAACCTCTGGTCGCCGATCATTACGCCCGGCACACCGGTTACCGGGTACAGCGGGTCAACGCCATCCTGCAGCATGTCGAGCATCCCTGGATGCTTGCCAACCTGGATCGCGAAGTCGTGGGCAACGACGCCGTGCAGATCCTCGAGTGCAAGACCGCCGGGCTATTCGGTGCGCGGCTGTGGAAGGAGGGGGTGCCCGAGTACGTCCAGCTGCAGGTGATGCACCAGTTGGCCGTCACCGGCCAGCAGGCGGCCGATGTGGCCGTGCTGTTGGGCGGCCATGAGCTGCAGATCCATCGCATCGAGCGTGACGAGGCGATGATCGAACAACTCATCGCCCTGGAACGCCAGTTCTGGGATTACGTCGAGCGTGACACGCCACCCCCGGCGGATGGCAGTGACTCGGCCGACCGGGCCCTGCGGGCGCTGTTTCCCCAGGATAATGGCGAGACCATCGATCTAAGCCATGACGTGATGCTCAGCCAGGCGTTCGTCGACCTGCAACAGGTACGCCAGACCCTGGATGATGCCAAGAAGGCGGAGTTGCGGCTCAAGCACCGCCTGCAGCAGGCCATGGGGACTGCCACGTTGGCGACGTTCCCCAGCGGTAGCCTGAGCTGGAAGCAGACCGCGCCGGTCAATCGGCTCGATACCAAAGCACTGCAGCAAGACCATCCCGAACTGTGCGCGACGTACCTTCGCTCGCATCCCGGCTCACGGCGCTTCGTAGTGCGTCAGTGACTGGAGCGACAACCAAAGCCTTACCTCAGTCGACGCAACGCCTCAGAGCGCCTTTACGGGCCATCTGGGGCGTTTTGCGTTATGAGCCACCCGACACGTCATCAAGGAGGTTCCCATGCTCAAGGGACTCGCCATTACCCCACCGATTCTGGGGCGGATCACCATCGGCAAGGTGGTCGAGAATAACGGCAAGCGCCTGCCCCAGAAGGACGACCAGTTCACCCTGACCTCCCAGCTACAAACCAAGGAGGGCTGGATACGCCACCCGCTGGACGAGCAGCTGCGCAGCGAGCAGGAGGGCAAGCTCCGCCGACTCCCCATCCGGCTGCTGTTCAACGACCCCGATCTCAACCTGCGTGCCGAGTACGCGCTGTTCGACCGTCAGACCGCCCGCCCCCTGTGCGTGGGCGACGGTGAGCAGTGCAAACGCCGCACCCGCGACGGGATGGAGACGCTGGACTGTCCTTCCCCCGACGGCTGCCCGTTGGCCCAGGGCGGCGCCTGCAAGCCCTATGGCCGCCTGAACGTGCTGATCGGAGATGACGACCCGCTGGGCAGCTTCATTTTCCGCACCACCGGCTTCAACTCGATCCGCACGCTCGCCGCGCGACTCGCCTACTTCAAGGCGATCTCCGGCAACCGCCTGGCCTGTTTACCGTTAGAACTCCGGCTGCGTGGCAAGTCCACCCGCCAGAGTCGGGGCACGGCGATCTTCTACGTCGACATCACCCTGCGCGAGGGCTGGACGCTGGAAGAAACGCTTTCAGAGGCCCAGCGGCTGGATGAACAACATCACGCCACAGGCTTCGACCAGAAGGCCCTGGATCGGGCCGCCAAGGCGGGCTTTGCCAACGGCGCGTTCGAGGACAGCGCCGAAGAATCCGCCGAGGTCGTGGAGGAGTTCTACCCCGACGCGCCCCAACACCCACCGGGCGGACAGGACGCCAACGCCCCGCTAACCCTGGCCGACAAGCTGCAGGCCAAGAGCCAGCAGCAGCCCCAAGGTAGTACCGACCCCAAGGCTTCCCTCGGAGAGGCTGATACCTCGCAAAGCAACGATGTCCAGCAATTCCAACCCCGCCAGGCCAAACGGGTCTGAGTGCATCTCAACCGTTCCCGACTCACCCCTGCTTTCGATTCATCCCACGCCACCGCACTGACGACGTCCGCTGCCCTTGAAGGCGCGGGCCGTTATGCCGTGGCTGACCGATAAGGAGACTCACCATGCGCATTCTCACTCACGACCAGCTGCATCGCGCAGCGCCCGCTATCTTCGCCAGCCAGCCCGATCAAGCCGTGTCCGAGCGCTACGGCTTCGTGCCCACCATCAACGTGGTCGACGCCCTGCAAGCCGAGGGTTGGTACCCGGTGCGGGCCCAGCAGACCAACGTGCGCCAGGCCGAGCGTCAGAGCGTGGCCCGGCACCTGATCCGCTTCCGCCAGGACCCCGACCGTCAGATCGCCGTGGGTGACAGCGTCACCGAACTGGTCCTCACCAACAGCCACGACCGCACCGCGGCGTTTCAGCTCGATCTGGGTCTGTTCCGGCTGATCTGTCTCAACGGCATGGTCACGCCGGTGGGCGACGTGGGCGGTATCCGCGTGCGCCATGGCAAGCAGATCGTTGACGCGATCCTCGACGGCTCGATCCAACTCAGCCAGCAGGTACCGCGGATTGCCGAGGGCGTCGAGGCGTTCCAGTCCACGCTGGTCAGCCAGGGCGAAGCCCAGCTGTTTGCCGAGGCCGCATTGTCGCTGCGTTACGGCGACGACTGGCAGCAATCGAGCCCCGTGCAGCCAGGGGACATTCTCGAAGCCAGACGCAGCGAGGATGCCAACGGCTCGCTGTGGAGCGTGTTCAACCGCACTCAGGAAAACCTCTTCAAGGGCGGGTTGCGCGGGCGTTCCCAGTCCGGGCGGGCCACCCGCACACGCCCCATCAATAGCGTCACCGAGGACGTACGCCTCAATCGCGCGCTGTGGACGCTCACCGAGCGCTTCGCCGAACTCAAGGGCGCGACGGCCGCCGTCTGAATCCCGACAACTGACAAGGAGACCGACCATGACCTCAGCGACAACAGGCCTACCCGACTCGGGGTTCCACCAACTGAGGGCCGGGGAGGAGCCCGGCACCTACCGCGTCAACGGCGACATCACCGACACCCAGCTTCTGCACCTGGCCAAGCTGATCGCCCAGAAGCGACTGCGCAAGGGCAACCCGCTCGGTCGTCCCGAGGAAGTCCACCGCTGCCTGCAGACCCTGATGCTCGACTACCCCCACGAGGTCTTCGGGATGCTCTGCCTGGACACCCAGCACCGGCTGATCGCCTTCGATGAGCTGTTCCGAGGCACCCTCGATTCGGCCAGCGTCTATCCCCGTGAAGTGATCAAGCACGCCATCGCCCACAACGCCGCCGCGGTGATCCTGGTTCACAACCACCCCAGCGGCGACCCCGAGCCCAGCGATGCCGATCGGCGCATCACTCAGCGGCTCAAGGAGGCATTGGGCCTGGTGGATATCCGGGTACTGGATCATGTGGTGGTCGGCCACGAAGGCTTTGTGTCCTTCGCTGAACGGGGGTGGCTGTAAGACAAGCGTGTCCACCTTTCGCAACTCATCCAGCGGGGACACTGGCCCGCTCGCCACCGTCTCCGCCTCACGGCTGCCCTAACCGGCGCCGTGGGGTGGGGCACCTTGACGGGCGCTATTTTTTCTTTACGTAACTGGGGGATGGAATGAGGGGGAAAAGCGTTTGACAAGTGAGGGATATGGTAAACTGCACAACCTGAGACAGGAGAGCGCATGAGCGATCAAGAGACCTCCCGGTCCACCGATCACGATAGCCCGTGGAAAGATGCCCTGGAGCACTATTTTCAAGAGTTTCTGGACCTGCTGTTTCCGGTGATCCATCAGCAGGTGGACTGGTCGAAGGGCTACAGCTTTCTCGACAAGGAACTGCAGCAGATCACGGCGGACGCCAATAGTGGGCGTCGCTACGCTGACAAACTGATCAAGGTCTACGCTCATGACGGCAGTGAGACCTGGGTACTGATTCACGTCGAGGTGCAGGGCGAGCCAGAGGACGCCTTCGCCGAGCGTATGTACACTTACCAGTATCGTCTGCGTGACCGCTATGGCGTGGACGTGGTGAGCTTGGCGGTGCTGGCCGATACCAGTCCGAGCTTTCGGCCGGTGGCCTACCACTACGCTCGGTGGGGCTGCGAACTGACCTTTACCTTTCCGTCTGCCAAGTTGATCGACTGGGAAGGGGGCTGGGAGGAACTTGAATCCAGCGAGAACGTCTTTGCGCTGGTGGTAATGGCCCAGATCAAGGCCAAGCGCCTGCAGGACGGGGCCTCGCGCAAGGACATCAAGGTCGCGCTGACGCGGCTGCTGTTCGAGCGCGGCTACAGTCGAGAGCAGATCGTGCGGCTGTTCAATATCATCGACTGGATGATCCAGCTCCCCAAGGCGCTGGAACCCGAGTTTGTACAGGCGGTCCACGCCATCGAGGAGGAAAAGCACATGCCTTACGTGAATACGATTGAGCGCCTGGGTATTGAGAAGGGGCGTCAGGAAGCCGAGCAGCGCGCTTTGGAAAGCAAGCGTAACGCCGCCCGCAAGCTGATTTCTTTGACGGAGATGAATGATCAGCTGATCGCGGAGATTGAGGAACTGACGGTCGAAGAAGTGGCCAGGCTGCGTGCAGAGACTCAGCACTGATCCAATCTTTACTGCAGCTAGGGCGACTCATGGCAGTTTCCTTCACACGCAAACGGCTATATCGCGTGGGCTCGCGCCCTCTTGAAAGCGCTGTGGATGACGTAAAGCAGCTTGCTGAAGCCGTTTGGTACCGCGGCTACCGTCCTACGGGAGGGGAGCTGGAGCGACTACGTGATGTAATGCCTCGCGAGGAATTCCAGCGTGCGCTCTGCGTTCTTGAGCTCCTTAGTCAGTATCCAGTGTGTCGTAGAGACACAGCGCGACACTTGCAACAGCTCACCCGGCATTTCCATCGGCAATTACTAGGGGATGACGATACACCGGCCCAAGGGCGGTATTCACCGAGCGAGCGATGGGGCTTGACCGAAACTACGGCACCGCTGCGCAAAGCGCTGCTCCCCCTCCAGACCCGAACCTACGCTGATGCGACGGGGCACCGCCACGGGTTGAGTGCTTAAACCGCCTCCCCCCGTGCTTAGAAGCAAGCGGCACATTCCCAACGTGACGTACGAAAAGGGCAGCCCTCGCGGCTGCCCTTGCTGTATCTGGCTGATTTTCTTTTATTTTGATGGCTCCCCGTCCGGTGGTTCCCCGCTTTGAGGCGGTGACACCGTCAGACCGGGCGGGGCATCGCGTGGCAGTGCCCGCAGCCGAGCCGGGCGTTCGGTGCTAGTCCCCAGCAAGGCCTTCTCCTTCTCACCGGCTTCCCGCGCCTCACGGTCCCACGGCACTGCACTGGCCGCCGTGTCCGCCGCCGACAGCAGCGAGTCGTGGCTCAGGTGGGCATAGCGCTGGGTGGTCTTCACCTGGGTATGCCCCAGCAGCTTCTGCACTTCATACAACGAGCGCCCCGCATTGATCACATAGCTGGCGAAGCTATGGCGCAGATCATGAATGCGCACGTCTCCCAGCCCCGCCTTTTTCCGCGCCGTGTCCCAGCTGTGAAAGATGCTCACGAACGGCTTGCCGGTCTTGGGGTTGGGAAACAGATACCCGTTGCCCGCCATGCGCGGCAGCCTCTTCAGCAGCGCCATCATCCCCTGAGACAGCGGCACATGCCGCGTGCGTCCGGTCTTGTTGAATTCGATACGCCACAGGCGCTTGTCTCGATCCAGGTCCGACCATTGCGCGTCCAGCACTTCCCGCTTACGGGCTCCGGTCAACAGCAGCATGGCGATGATGTAGGGCAGCAGCGGATTGGGCGAGGCTTCCAGGGCCTCGAACAATCGCAGCGTCTCATCGTCCTTCAGATAACGCTCACGCTTGTTGTTCTCGGGATACAGCGGAATCCCCGCCGTGGGGTTCCGGCTGATGCCCTCTACCTCCCATTTCAGCGCGCAGTTGAAGATATAGCGGCACAGGATGATCACCCGGTTCGTGGAGCCCGGTTGATGCGTGGCGCGGTGAGCACTGAACACCTCGATCAGGTGCTGTCGCTTGATCTCGTCCAGGTACAGCTTGCCGAGCTTGGGTAGCACATGATTGCGCAGCAGACACTCATCGGTCGACCAACTGCGCTTGTAGCCCTTGATGTGCGGCATGTAGGCCGATTCGACGAAGTCGGCGAATGTCGGCACGCGCTTGAGCGTGCGCCGCGTCTCGAAGGGATCGCTCCCCATCGCCACCTGGGCCAGGACATCGTTCGCTGACTTGCGTGCCTCGCTGAGCTTCATCACCGCCGTGTTGCCCAGTTTGCGCTCCACCAGCGTGCCTCGGGCATCGCGGTAGCGGATATAGAACGCCTTGTGGCCGGAAGCCAGCACCTTGAGCGATAACCCCACCACCTTGTCATCGTAGTAATCGTTACGCGCCTTCCCGGCGGGGCAGACGGCGGTATGCTCGACAAAGTGCTGACTGAGCGTGGCTTTAGGCATTATGATCTCCATCGGTTGTTAAGTAGGCGCTTTTGTCACAAAAACAATCTATCGATATCTTTAGTGGCATATTAGCCCAATCGATCATGGAGTCAACACACCATGTACGAAACGACCCGCTTGGCCATCGCCCTGCGCATGGCGCGTGCGGCCTGCCAACTGACGCAACAAGAGCTGGCTTCCGCGTTGGGGGTGACCAAAACCGTGATCGCTCGCAACGAAAAACCCGACATGGCGATGCGTGCCGACACCTTGGTGCGGCTGATCTACGTGATGCGCGAGCAGGGGGTCGAAATCGATGTGTTTAGCACCCTGGACAGCGTAAGGCTCTACACCACCGGGGAGCATTTGGATGCCACGGCCATGCGGGTCGCCCGTGCCGCGCTCAATCTGAACCAACAGGCGTTTGCCGATACCCTGGGGCTGACTAAACCGATCGTCACCCGCGGCGAGCGTCCCACCAGCATCATGCGCTCCGATGTCATGGTCACAATGCGCCATGAGTTGAATCAGCGTGGCATCCAGATCGACTGGATACCCATCGTCCAGGACCTGACGGTGACGGTGCATCCGCGCGCGGTGGAAGCCATCGACGCCCTGCAACAAGGGGATGCGCTACCCGGCGAGCCGAACGAGGAACTGGTCCCGACCACACTGGCCGAAAAGCTCCGTGGTGAGACCACGGCGAGCCATCGTGTCGAAAAGCGCAAAAAAGACACTGATAGGGGATAAATGTGACTTTTGGCGGGAATGGTCCGCGTGCGGCCCAGTGGAAATGTGATGGAATGGTGGAAAGCGATAGGAATTGAATAAAAACAGCCGGTTAGGGCCAAATAGCGGTCTCGATAGGGAGGTGGGATGGCGGAGAAAAGTGGAAATGTGATGGGAACGGCCAAATGCGGTCGTTAAAGGGGAGGAAAAGGCTAATTAAAACAGCATGTTGCTGAAAGCCGATGCTAGGACGCTCACTGCAGGTACCGATGTCCTGACCGGTGAAAACGGTGGCACGGCTGGCGATGATGTTTTCCTCGCTCCGGACACTGCACTCAACCAGTTCGACCAGATCGATGGCGGCGCGGGTGTAGATACGCTGCGTGTCGGTGGGGACAGCACTGAAATTCAGGGCGATATTTCAGGTGTTGAAGTAGTTCGGATTGAAGGCGACGCTGTAGCAAGTTACAACACCACGGCAGTAGGCGGCCTTGAGAAGTTGGAGTTCGTCGGCCAGCAAGGCAGTGTGGTCAGCGTCAACGGTCTGACGGCCGGACAAACTGTCGCCGCCACCAATAGCAATGGTGGTACAAATGGCAGCTTCTTCAACTTGAACCTTTCGGTCGCTTCTGGTTCCACAGCAAATGTGGCGCTGAACAACTCAGTAGTGAATCTGAGCGCAGCTTCAGCTGTGGCGGACGGCACGATCGATACGCTGAATATTGAGTCTGAAGGTGATTCAACACTCAGCTTGAGTGGTGATCCGGCGAGCTTCACCGGTGATCTGCGTAACGTAACAGCTAATGTCGCAGCCGAGGGTACGCTGACTCTGGACGGTAGCAGCATCGCTGACGGCACTACGGAAGAGTTTGTATTTGATGGATCTGCCTCACAAGGCGCTATCATCGATACGGCTGGCGTTCTTCAGTATGCTACTTCTGTGACCACCGGTGCAGGGGATGATGGCTTTATCCTTTCCAGCGATAACGAAACCGTTAACACTGGCGCTGGTGACGATATCGTTCAGATCGGAATGGGCACTACCCTGAACGAAGACGCTGCTATCGACCTCGGCGAAGGCTACGATGCTGTACGCCTTGTTCTGGACGGAACTTCCGCCAGCAGTATCTCCGCTGATGGTTACGAGCAACTCAATACTATTGAGGGAGCTGAAGAAGTTCGCGTGAACCTCGACGGTGGCATTGGCAGCGAATTCACTGTCGATATGGCTGAGCTAGATGCCACCACGTTGGGCCTGGATGATGGCGCTATCGTCACTAACCTGACCAGCGATGACCTAGTCAAGAGCCACGTTGGCACCAATAGTGGTTACGCTGACTACCAGCTTCAGGCGGCTCGCAACGATGACGCCGATGCCGAATTCTCTGATGGCGGCGTTGTGAACTTCGAAGCCACTGAGACTTCAAACCCGTCTGTCATCGCCGCTAACACGGCTGCTGCCGATGGTTCTGATTTTGACACTCTGAACCTGTCTGGCGAAGGTGCTATCACCTTCGACAACACGGGTGGTAGTGCCGCAACCATCGATGCATCCGATCTGTCTGGTGGCCTGAGCTTCACTGCTGGTGACGAAGCTGAGACCGTTACGCTGGGCGAAGGCGAAGACACCCTGAACTATTCCGCTGGTGTCTCAACTTACGCCAGCACCGATACCATTACTGGCTTCGGTGAAGGTGACACCATTCAACTGAGTGGTGTTGACGGTGGTGATGGTGTCTCTGAGTACGATGCTTCTGGTGCTGCATCTTACGAACAGGCGCTGTCTTCCGCTGCCGCATCTGATGCTGACGGAGCTTGGTTCGAGTTCAGTGGCAGCACTTATGTAGTGCAGAACACAGATGGAGCGTCTGTCACTGACGAAGCTTCTACAGACACCGTAATTGAACTGACCGGTGTTGATCTTGGCCTGACGGCTGATAGCTTCACTGCTGCCACCGTTTAATCCACTCCACTCGGAGCGGATGCATTCCCCGGTTTGCCGGGGAGTGTTCAAGCGAGAAGCACTACCGAACCCCGTCTCTTTGAGGCGGGGTTTTTCGTTCAACCAGCCCTAAGGAAACCGCATGAGCCAATGGACCGCGGTATCCCGCACCCAGCACGCCGATAGCTACTTCTGGCCCCGCCAAGGCTATGGCTTCGCCGCCCAAGAACAGGTCGTGCCGATCCTGATCGCCGAGCTGACCAAGCTGTTGCCGCACTATGCGTTGGCCTTCATCCAGCAGGGCGAACACTATCAACCCGTGGCCCTGACCGGCTTGGGTGGGGAACGTAACCTGTACGTGCATTCCGATGGTCGTTGGCTGGCGAGCTATGTGCCTTCGATTCTGCGCGGTCATCCCTTCCGCATGGCCAAGGCCGACAACGACCAGCCGGTGCTGGCGATCGAGCAGGACAATCTCACCGACGACTCGTCCGCCCAGCCGCTGTTCGACGAGGACGGTAACCTGACCGAGAAGGTGCAGCAGACGCTGAACTTCCTCACCCAGTGCGACAAGAACCGTCAGGTGACTGCCAAGGCCAGTCAGCTACTGGGCGAGACCGGGCTGATTGAGCCATGGCCGCTCAAGATCGAACGTGGGGAAGGGCGGGAACCGATCACCGTGCAAGGACTCCATCGCATCAACGAGAAGGCGATGAACGAGCTTGCCGCTGAAGCCTTTGCTGATCTGCGTAAGCACGGCGCCCTGGCGCTGGCCTACGCCCAGCTGTTCTCGATGAGCCAGCTCTCGCAGCTGACCGAACGGGCGAAGTTTCACGAGAAGCACCATGCCAAGCAGGGCGACCAGTCAGCCAACCGAGACATCGACAGTCTGCTGGATGGCGACGATGACGACCTGACCTTCGATTTCGGCGATTGATCCCGTACCCTTGGTGGTTCATTTTTCGTGCAGATAGAGAGTTTTACCCAATGGCCGATACCGATACCCAAGCAAGCCAGACCGT
Organism: Halomonas sp. IOP_31; assembly: GCF_021151495.1. Classification (NCBI taxonomy): domain Bacteria; kingdom Pseudomonadati; phylum Pseudomonadota; class Gammaproteobacteria; order Oceanospirillales; family Halomonadaceae; genus Halomonas; species Halomonas sp. IOP_31. The sequence goes on from NZ_JAIRBP010000047.1 coordinate 12,852, forward strand.
GACCATCGACGGCACCGACTACAACCTGGCGGATCTTTCCGAGAACGCGCGTAGCCAGGTCACCAACCTGCGCGTGACCGATCAGGAAATCGCACGCCTGCAACAGCAACTGGCCATCGCGCAGACGGCGCGTACCGCCTATGCGCGTGCGCTGAGCGAAGAACTACCCAAGGCCGAGCATTGAGTTGGCAATAGCTCCGATAAGGAGAGCGCGTGAAAATCCAAGAAAGCCCCATCAGCTATAGAACCCCATTGCGGGAGGCGCAGGTAAGGCTCATGGCCAAGCGCTGCCGTGAGATGCAGGCGCTATGGGACGACGCTCACGCCTCTTTCCTCTCGGAGGCTGGATGGCTTGAGAAAAAGATCGTGTGCGATTTCATGGAGACGGCTGAAGCATGTGGTTTTATCTGTAAGGAGTGGGATGTCATGCCGGAGCTGAAAACGGTTGTCATCTCCTGGAATGGCCTGCCGCAAAGCGCCGACATGAGGTGGCTGCGTTATTTCCTGCACTCACTTATCCGCCATGACCTGGCGCAGGAGCTCGCCTACGAGTATCTGACGCTGCTGCTGGGCAAGGTGAACGGCTACGCGGCGTTAGCGGACGCCCTGGACGCGCAGCTGAAAAGCCGACAGAGCGGCTGATACGCTTCGTTGAAGGCTTTGCAAAGGGGGAGCGGTGCCGATTTTGCCTGAGGCCATGTCTTGGCGTATAAACGGTGACCCTTGACCGCTAGTAGATCGTTCCAACAATATAGTTACGTATTATGCGCCCTCCAAGTCGAACTTTTTCCAGCGGAAGACAACCGGGGCCGCGTTCATTTCACCGATGCCCTTCAGGATGCGCGCCTTGAGCTCGGCAATCGAGGCGACGCGGATATGGCGAAGGAAGGTCCGGGCCATTTTTGAGAAAGCACATTCGATCAGGTTGAGCCAGGAACCATGCGTGGGCGTGTGAACGTACTCAAACCGGCCCGGCCGCGTGGCCAAATAGGCCATCGTCTCCTTCGAGATGTGCGACGAATGATTATCCAGGACGACACGGATGATGGCCTCCGGCGGATAGTAGGCGTCGATCGACCGGAGCAGCGCAATGAATTCGCGGCTACGGTGCCGGTCTTCAACCTGGGCAAACACATGGCCGGTATGCAAGTCGATGCCGGCCAGAATCGAGACAGTGCCATGACGGACGTACTCGTAATCCCGGCTCACCGTCGGCGCCTTGCCCGGAGCTGGCGGCAAGTCGGGAGCCGTCAAGCCAATCGCTTGAACGCCCGGCTTCTCATCGACGCTGACCGTGTACATCGGCGTCGGCCGGCCCTCATGAACGGCGCCTTCGGTGTAAAGAGCAACGTCCCGATAGACCATCAGTACCTCATGCATCTTGCGGTCGAAGTCGGGATCGCGCCTCTCCAGGTAATAGGTGATCTTGTGGGGTTTGAGCTGATTCTCGTCGAGAATTCGCCAGACCGTACTCTTGCCGGCCCCGGCAAGACGCGCAAATCCCGACCGCTGCGCTTGTTCGGACACATAGCGCGCCAATGCCGAGATGCTCCACAACTCGGCCGCCAGCCCAAGCTCCTTCGGTTTGGTACAGGCGATGCTGACCACCCACGCTTTGGCCTCGTCGCTGATCTCAGGCGCGTGAGGCCGATGGTAGGCATCCTTCAGCCCCGCCTGAACGCCGGCCGCCAGCGCCTTGTCGATACATTTGTAAATCATCGGTCGGCTTACGCCCAATTGCCGATGAATCTCGCTGATCGACAGCCCCTGCGCGTACTTGAGCAGCACCTTGGCGCGTTCCACTTCGCGCACCGGTGCCGTACGCGAGGCTGCCAAACCGGACAACTTGGCCTTTTGCTCGTCGGACAGTTCCAGTACCGCTCGACCACTTTTCCGTCCCATGATCACCTCCAACCTGAGTGGTCTTGCGAGCATGGCCGTTCACGGTGAATTTGTAAACAAATTAATGGAACGATCTACTAGAATACCGTCATGACCGACGCCCACGCCCCCCAAACCCCGATTTCCACCCCGGTTCGCGACGCGCTCCTGGCCGAGCTGGAAAATTACGAGCACCTGGCCTTCGAACTGATGACTCAGGCTGACTTGGACGGCTTGCGTTCGCTGTATGCCGGCTGGGTCAGACGACTGGGCGACTCCCCCGAGGCTGTCGCAATCTGCGATGCTTTGGACGATTTCATCGACGCCTGCATCGAAGATGCCGACATCTCACGGGCACATCAGGACCTGGTGGCCACGATCCAAGAAGGCGGTGAATGATCTACGGTCACCGTGCCCTGCCCCCCCCCCACTGTCAAGCTAGTTGGAGCCTCATCGGCTGTTAGACTCTGAACGATGTGGGGCGTAACGAGGTTCCGATGAAGTACTCCGACGAACGCCGGGAAGCCATCCTCAAGAAGCTGCTCCCGCCGCATAACCGCACGGTGGCGGAGGTGGCCCAGGAAGAAGGCATCTCCGCGGCGGCGCTGTACACCTGGCGGAAACAGGCTCGACAAGCGGGCCGTCTCCTGCCTGACCAGAGCGATGACCCCGAGGGCTGGAGCTCGCAGGACAAGTTCCACGCCGTGCTGGAGGCGGCGGCCCTCAGTGAGGCCGAGCGTGCCGAGTACTGCCGGCAGCGTGGCCTCTATCCCGAGCAGGTCCAGCGCTGGCGGGCGAGCTGCGAAGGCGCCAACGACCGGAGCGGTGCCGCCTCGAAGCAGCAGAGTGAAGCTCGCAAGACGGAGCGCCAGGAGAACAAGGCGCTCAAACGCGAGCTCCGCCGCAAGGAGGCCGCGCTTGCGGAAACCGCTGCGCTGCTGGCGTTGAGAAAAAAAGCCCGAGCGATCTGGGGGGACGAGGAGGAATGATCAGCACTTCAGATCGCCAGGACGCCGTGCAGCTGATCGATGAAGCGCGAGCCGAGGGAGCCCGCCTGCCCGCCGCGTGTGCGGAACTCGGCATCGCCACCAACACCTACCGCCGCTGGGTACGGGGCGATCAGGATGGCCGGCCTCAGGCCGTGCGGCCTGTCCCGCGCCACGCCCTGTCACCGGAGGAGCGACAGCGGGTGCTGGCCATCTGCCATCGCCCCGAGTTCGCCAGCCTGCCGCCCGGGCAGATCGTGCCGCGGCTGCTGGACGAGGACGGCCTCTATGTGGCGTCAGAGTCCAGCTACTACCGCATCCTCCGGGCGCATGGCGAGCAGCACCCTCGTGGCCGCGCTCGTGCCCCGCGCCCCACAGGAGATCCTCAGCGACGCCGCGTGACGCGCCCTAATGCTTGTTGGAGCTGGGACGTGGTGCGCCACGAGGCGCTTTGGAAACGTGCAGTGATGAAAGAGCACTGCCGTTGGTCTGTCGCAGCAGGCCGATAGAAGCTGAGGGCAGCTCGACCTCCGGTAC
>NZ_JAIRBP010000048.1:0-15431 GCF_021151495.1 Halomonas sp. IOP_31
GGCGGTCGGCATGGTACATTTCGTCATGGCGGTTGATGCGGTTGATTCTTGTGTAGGAGCTTGAATTATAACCGATTTTCAGCCGCTTTTTTCATGTCTGATGAAATATCCGGGCTAGAGGCCTGTCGCCATTGGGTGGCGCAGCTCGCCGATGAGGGATGCTGGAACGAGGCCGCGCGGGGCGAGGCGATCCGCTACGCCACGCTGCGCGGAGTGCGCAGCGGGCGCGCCGCCTGGCAGTTCGCCTGTTACTGGGTAGGCAGCGCGCCGGAGCGCTGAGCCCGGCGCGGGGATCGCCGCTCAGCGGCGGTTCTTGCGCGCTTCGCGGCTGCGTCCGAGTTCGCGCTTCTTGGCCTTCTCGCGGTCGCTGGCGCCGGCGTCGGGGTCGTAGGGGTTGTTGCCGGAGCGGAATTCGAAGCGGATCGGCGTGCCGCGCACCTTGAGCACCTTGCGGAAGGTGTTGGTCAGGTAGCGCTTGTAGGCTTCCGGCAGCGCCTGGGTCTGGTTGCCGTGGACGACGATGATCGGCGGGTTGCTGCCGCCCTGGTGGGCCATGCGCAGCTTGATGCGCCGGCCGTGGACCAGCGGCGGCTGGTGCTCGCTGACCGCGTCCTGCAGCAGGGTGGTCAGGCGGTTGGTCGACCAGTGGGCGGTGGCGGCCTTGAAGGCGCGCTCGATCGACGGGTAGAGATCGCCCACCGCGGTGCCGTGCAGCGCCGAGATGAAGTGCAGGTCGGCGTAGTCGGCGAAGCCCAGCCGGCGCTTGATCTCGCTGCGCATCTTGTCGCGCTGTTCGCTTTCCAGGCCGTCCCACTTGTTGACCGCCAGCACCAGCGCGCGCCCCGAGTTGAGCACGTAGTCGAGCAGGTGCAGGTCCTGTTCGACCAGACCGCTGCGGGCGTCGAGCACCATCACCGCGACGTGGCATTCCTTGATCGCGTCCAGGGTCTTGATGATCGAGAACTTCTCGGCGGTCAGGCTGACGTTCTTGCGCCGCCGCACCCCGGCGGTGTCGATCAGCACGTAGCGCCGTCCACGACGCTCGAAGGGAATCTCGATGGCATCGCGGGTGGTGCCGGCCTCATCGAACACCACCACGCGTTCCTCGCCGAGCAGCCGGTTGACCAGTGTCGACTTGCCGACGTTGGGCCGGCCGATCACGCCGATGCGAATGCCGCGCTCGGCGTCGGGGGGCGGCGCGTTCTCCTCGCGCTCGGGGAAGGGTGCCAGCACCTCGTCGATCAGGATGGTCACGTTGCGCCCGTGACTCGCCGCGATCGGATGAGGGTCGCCGAGGCCCAGCGTCCAGAACTCGGCCATCGCCGAGTGCTCCTCGAGCCCATCGGTCTTGTTGACCACCAGCCAGGTCTTCTTCTGGTTGACCCGCAGGTGGTTGGCGATCGCCTCGTCGGCGGGGATCAGCCCGCTGCGCGCATCGACCAGGAACAGCACGATGTCGGCCTCGTCGATGGCCAGCAGCGACTGCTCGGCCATGGCGGCGTCGATGCCCTGCTCGTCGCCGCTGATGCCGCCGGTGATGCCGCCGGTGTCGATGACGGTGTATTCCTTGCCGCCGAGCTGGCCGTTGCCGTACTTGCGGTCGCGGGTCAGGCCGGGAAAGTCCGCCACCAGCGCATCACGTGAGCGGGTCAGACGATTGAAAAGGGTCGATTTGCCGACGTTGGGCCGACCGACCAGGGCGATCACGGGATTCATGGGGTGGCGAAGCTCAGAAATGGGTCAGAATGGGGAGGCGAATGCCTGGGGCGCGATTCTATCATCGCCGACGCCCGCACGCCCACTCATTGCGAGGCGGGCTAGACCGAAGGAAACCGGCGGGCCAGGGGGCCCGCCGGCCGCCGACTCAGTCGCTGGCGCGCTCGTTCAGGCGATAGGCGGCAAGTTCGCCGCTGTCGTCCATCACGTAAAGGCGCTGGCCGTCGGCGAGCGGGGACAGGCTGATCGCCGTGCCGAGCTCGCTGCGCCCCACCAGTTCGCCGCTCTCGGCGTCGAGCAGGTGGACGTAACCCGCAAAGTCGCCCACCGCGATGCGCCCGTCGACGAAGGCCGGCGCGGTCAGGCTGCGTCCCTCGAGGGCGTCGGATTCCCACATCACGCGGCCGGAAGCGGCATCCAGCGCCAGCACGTGGCTGTCCTCGTTGACCGTGAACAGCACGTCGCCGACCAGCAACGGCGTCAGATAGCTCGAGGCCTCGCGCTCCCAGAGGATCTCGCCGCTGGTCGCCTCGAGCGCCAGCAGGCGGCCGTTGTAGCTGGTCACATAGAGTCGTCCGTCGCGGGTCAGCAGCGGCTGGCCGTCGAGATCGACCAGCCGGTCGACTTCGGTGCGTCCGGAGGGAACGGCGACACGCATGTCCCACAGCGGCTGGCCGCTGCGGTTGTCGAGCGTCACCAGTCGGCCGTTGGCAAAACCGGCGAAGCTGACCTGGTTGATGACCCGCGGCGTGCCCGTGCCGCGCAGGGTCAGCGCCGGCTCGTTGCTGGTGTAGGTCCAGCGCTCCTCGCCGCTGGCACGATCGAGCGCGGTCACCGCGCCATCGACGCTCTGTACCACCAGCAGCTCGCTGTTGGGCTGCGGCGCGGCAAGCACCTCGCTGGACACCCGTGAACGCCAGACGATCGAGCCGTCGTCCTGATTCAGCGCCAGCACTTCACCGTTGCGAGTACCCAGGTAGATCTGCCCGGCCACCGCGGTGAGGCCGCTGGAGACCGGCGTGTCGAGCTCGATCTGCCATAGCGTCTTGCCGCTTGCGGTGTCGATGGCGCGCAGCAGGCCCGACTGGTCGGCGGCAAACAGCCGGTCGTCGTCCAGCGCTGGAGTGATCGGATAGCGGGCCACGCCCAGGCCATCGCCGACGTCCTGGCTCCATTCGCGGGTCAGTTCGACCTGGCGGTCGATATCGGTCAGCGGCTTGGGCGGATACTGCGGCTCGACGTTACCGGCGCAGCCCGCCAGCAGCGCCGCCAGGGCCAGGGTCGGGGCGAGCAGTTGAACGAGTTTCATAGGGTGGCGTCCTCCGCACCGAGATTGTCGAGCTTGAGCTGCACGCCGTAGACCGGTTGCTCGGACTCGCGGGACAGCGTGAGTGCCTGCTGGTAGGCCTTGCGGGCCTCGTCGTTACGCGCCAGCGCGACCAGCGCGTCGCCGCGGGCGATCGCACGCGGCGCGGCCAGGCTCGCGGGAATGCCGGCCTCGAGGGTGGCGAGCGCCGTCTCGGGCTGGCCGTCGGCGAGCTGGATGCGTGCCAGACGCAGCCGCGCCAGTCCCTTGAGGTAGTCGTCGGCGTCGCCGTCGATGACCCGCTGCAAGGCCTGGCTGGCGCCGGCCAGGTCGCCATCGACGATCTCCAGACGGGCCTGGATCAACGTGGCCAGCTCGGCATAGCGGGTGTCGCCGTAGTCATTGACCAGGGTGTCGATCAGTCCTTCGGCACGGCTTAGCGCCTCGTCCCCCAGGTCCTGCTGGCCGGCCAGCGCAAGCAACTGCTGATACTGCGCCGAGGCCGCCTCGGCCTGCGAATCCTGGTAGTTCTGCCAGGCCTTCCAGGCGAACACGCCGGCCGCGGCGACGACCACGCCGATGATCAGCGACGTGCCATTGCTCTTCCACCAGCGCTTGATCGCGTCAAGCTGTTCTTCTTCACTTCTAAGCTCCGCCACGGGCGGTCTCCTTTACTGTGCATTCGGCGCCACTGGGCATCCGGGTCCTTACAGCCGAAAATCGCCATCCCAACCGGGCGTCAGGCGAGCAGCGCGGCGAGCCGGTCGAGGGCGGCCTGCTGGTCCAGGGTTTCCTGGTCGCGCTGCTCGCGCAGGAACTTGATGCCCAGCAGCCCCTGATCGATTTCGTCATCGCCGAGAATCAGCGCCAGCCGCGCGCCGCTCTTGTCGGCCTTCTTGATCTGGTTCTTGAAGCCGCCGCCGCCGCAGTGGACCTGCAGGGTCAGGCTCGGCAGCGCGTCGCGCAGCCGCTCGCCGAGCAGCTGCGCGGCGTGTTCGGCACGCGCGCCGATGGCCAGCAGGTAGGCATCGGGGCCGCGGCGGCTCTCGGCGGGAACCAGCTCGAGGGTCTCGAGCAGCAGAATCAGCCGCTCGACGCCCATCGCGAAACCCACCGCCGGGGTCGGCTTGCCGCCCAGCTGCTCGACTAAGCCATCGTAGCGGCCACCGGCACATACCGTGCCCTGGCTGCCCAGCGCCTCGGTGGTCCACTCGAACACGGTGCGGCTGTAATAGTCCAGACCGCGAACCAGGCGCGGGTTGATGCGATAGCCGATGCCCGCGGCATCGAGGCGCGCGGTGAGCGTCTCGAAGTGCGCCCGGGATTCGGCGTCGAGATGGTCGAGCAGTTGCGGCGCGTCGGCGAGCATCCCGGCCATGTCGGGATTCTTGGAGTCGAGGATACGCAGCGGATTGCTCGACAGGCGGCGCCTGGCGTCGTCGTCGAGCAGCTCCTGGTGCTGCTCGAAGTAATCGACCAGCCGTTCGCGGTAGGCCCCACGCGCCTCGGGCGAGCCCAGCGAGTTGAGCTCGAGGGTGACGTGCTCGTACAGGCCGAGCTGCTTCCACAGCCGCGCCGAGAGCAGGATCACCTCCAGATCGATGTCCGGGCCGTCCATGCCGTAGGCTTCGATGCCGACCTGATGGAACTGGCGGTAGCGACCCTTCTGCGGGCGCTCGTGACGGAACATCGGCCCCTGGTACCACAGCCGCTGGGTCTGGTTGTAGAGCAGTCCGTGCTCCATGGCGGCGCGCACGCAGGCGGCGGTGCCTTCGGGGCGCAACGTCAGGCTGTCGCCGTTGCGATCGTCGAAGGTGTACATCTCCTTTTCGACGATATCGGTCACCTCGCCGATCGAGCGCGCGAACAGCGCGGTCTGCTCGACGATCGGGGTGCGGATCTCGCGATAGCCATAACGCTGCATCAGCGTCCTGACCTGGCCCTCGAAGTATTGCCACAGCGGCGATTGTTCGGGCAACAGGTCGTTCATGCCACGAATGGCCTGGATCTTCTTGCTCAACGGGGTTTGCTCCTGACAACCGGCGGCGCGGCACCGCCGGACCACTTCGGGTCGTACGATCTGTGGATTAACGCGCGCGAACGATCGTGTCCTGCTCGGCCTGTTGCTTCTCGCGTACCTTGTCGCGGATCAGTTTCTCGAGATCGTCGACGAGATGATCGTTGCGCAGCTTGGAAGCCGGCTTGCCGTCCAGGTAGACCAGATTGGCCGGGCTGCCGCCGGTCAGGCCGACGTCGCTCTCCTTGGCCTCGCCGGGGCCGTTGACCACGCAGCCGATCACCGAGACGTCGAGCGGGGTCATGACGTCCTCGAGGCGCTCCTCGAGGGCATTCATGGTGCTGATGACGTCGAAGTTCTGGCGCGAGCAGCTCGGGCAGGCGATGAAGTTGATGCCCTTGGCGCGCAGCTTGAGGCTCTTGAGCATGTCGAAGCCGACCTTGACCTCCTCGACCGGGTCGGCGGCCAGCGATACGCGGATGGTGTCGCCGATGCCGTCCATCAGCAGTAGCCCTAAGCCGATCGACGACTTGACGGTGCCCGAGCGCAGCCCGCCGGCCTCGGTGATCCCTAAATGCAGCGGCTGTTCGATGCGGCTGGCCAGGTCGCGATAGGCGCCCACCGCCATGAACACGTCGGAGGCCTTGACGCTGACCTTGAAATCGGGAAAGTCGAGGCGATCCAGATGATCGATGTGGCGCATCGCCGATTCCACCAGCGCCGCCGAGGTCGGCTCGCCGTACTTCTTCTGCAGGTCCTTCTCCAAGGAGCCTGCATTGACGCCGATGCGGATCGGGATGGCGTTGTCGCGGGCCGCCGAGACCACCGCGCGCACGCGATCCTCGCGGCCGATGTTGCCGGGGTTGATGCGCAGGCAGTCGACGCCGAGCTCGGCGACGCGCAGGGCGATCTTGTAATCGAAGTGGATGTCGGCGACCAGCGGCACCGGCGACTGGCGCTTGATCCGGCCGAACGCCTCGGCGGCGTCCATGGTCGGCACCGAGACGCGCACGATGTCGGCGCCGGCAGCGGCCAGGCGCTTGATCTGCTCGACGGTGGCGGCGACGTCCAGGGTGTCGGTGTTGGTCATGCTCTGCACGGAGATGGGCGCGTCACCGCCCACAGCGACCGAACCGACATGGATCTGGCGCGACTTGCGCCGCTGGATGGGGGACTGAGCGTGCATGGTGATTACTCTCCCAGCGTAAAGCGGGCGACATTGTTACCGCCGGTGCGGGCAGCGAGGTCGACGGCTTCGCCACGGTAGTTCAACTCGACGCCAGTGGCGTTGCCGATGGTCAGGCGAAACGGCGGGTCGCCCTCGGCCGTGGCCTGGGTGCCGGCGGACTGCAGGCCGACCAGGATGCGGCGGTCGTTGGCGTCGTAGATTTCGGTCCACGACTGCTCATTGAATGTCAGCGATAGTTGCCGTTCGTTGACGGCCGGCGTCTGGGTGGCGCTCTGCTCGGCCGGCGGCGTGGCGCTGTCGGCCTGGCTGGCGGTATCACTGCCGTCTGAACGGGCTGTGCCGGTGGCGGAGCTGTTATCGGTTTCGGCGATGATCGGGTTCGGCGTCTGCGTCGTGTCGTCGGGCGCCGTCGCGGTGGCGGTGTCTTCGCTCGTGGCGGGATCCTCGACCAGCGGCGGCTCGCTCGCTCCGGCGTCGGCTGCGCCACCCTCTGACGCGACCAGACCCAATTCGCCGTCCTGATCGGCGACCGGGGGCATGCCAGCGTCTTGACCGTCGGTACCGCTGGCCCCAGCGGGTCCGTCGTTCATCGACTCGGCGACATTGCCTTCTCTGGAGCCGCTCAGGCCGAGCAGGTCGTTGCCGTTGCGGCTTTGCCACCACAACAGCGTCAGGCCGATCAGGCCGAGAATCACCAGCAGGGTGAACAGCTTGAAGATCCAGGCGCCGACCCGCGACGGCTTGCGCGCGTGCTGCACCGGGGTGACACGCCGCTCGACGTCGCTGCGGGTGTCGCCGTGCTGGGCATTGTAGGCGGCGACCACCGGGCCTTCATCGATGCCCATCAGCCGCGCGTAGGCGCGCAGATAACCGCGGCGATAGGCGGCGACCGGCACCTCGTTGTACTGATCGGCTTCGAGACCGTTGACCACCGCCGGGCGCAGGTTGAGCTGAACCGCGACTTCCTCGATGGTCAGGCCCTGGCGCTCGCGTTCGCGCTTGAGCATCTCGCCGGAAGAGTGCCGGCCGGATGAGAGTTCGGGGTCGAGACTGGCTTCCTGTCGTTGGTGTGCGTCGCTCATGACTGAGCAGTCCTCTCTTATCTTGTGATCAGGGAGCGCGCTGAGACTCGTTCAGCTGCTGCGAATAGAAAGCGGCACTGGCACTGTCACCGCGAGCGCTGGCGATCTGCTCGGCCAGTCGAAGACTCTCGGGGGTGGTGCCGGTCAACCGGATGAAGCGTTGCAACTGGTCCCAGGCGCGATCTTGCTCGCCCTGTGCGGTGAGTGTTCTCGCCAGCGCCAGATAACTGGGCGCGTAGCGTGGGTCGATGCTTTGGGCGCGTTGGAGGCTCTCGGCGGCGTCGGCCAGCGCGCCGCGCTCGAGCCGGCAGCGGCCCAGGTTGGTGAATAACTGGGCGCGGTTGTCGTAATTGATGTCCTGACTGGCGCGTTCGAGCTGTTCGCAGGCCGCCGCGATCTCGCCCTGGCGGTAGAGGAATGCCGCGTAGTTGTTGCGCGCTCGGGTCAGGTCGGGGTTGGCGGCCAGCGCGCGCTTGAAGAACTCGCGAGCCAGCCGGTTCTCGCCCTGGCGCTGGTAGAGCAGCGCATTGGCCTGCAGCGCGTCGGCATTGCCGGGATCGATGGCCAAGGCGCGTTCGAGTTTGCGCTGCGCGCGGGGCAGGTTGCCCTGTTCCATGTACTCGATGCCCATCGCCACGTTGAGCTCGGCCGCCCGGTCCGGGTCCGCAGCGCTTTCCAGGCCGTCCTGCTGCGTGGCGGCGCAGCCGGAAAGCCACAGCGTTGCGAACATGACGGCACCCAGCCGGGGTGCGGGTAACGAGCATGGGCGACGAATCATGCACTCCTCTCGACGGTGGCGGATCGTTCGGCGCGAACGGCCTGCGGTCGACTCTCTGGGTTGTAAGAAACCGCTTGCGCGACACGGCGCGGCCAAGCTTTGAGCGTACTCATAAAAGCGCTGCGACCAGTCGAAGTCAAGGTCGCTGCCCACGGGCGGGACCGCTCCATCAATCGGCGTCGAGCTGAATCGACTGGATATAACGCGCGTGACGCCGCGTGCGGTCCTTGACCCGGCCCACCAGCTGGCCGCAGGCGGCATCGATGTCGTCCCCCCGAGTGGCGCGAATCGGCGCGGTGTAGCCGAGATCGAACAGCCACTGCTGGAAGCGCATGGTCTGGTTGCGCGAGGGTTTCTCGTAGCCTGAATGCGGGAACGGGTTGAACGGAATCAGGTTGATCTTGCACGGCAGTTCCTCGAGCAGCGCGGCGAGCTGTTCGGCGTGCTCGCGCTGGTCGTTGACGTCCTTGATCAGCGTGTACTCGATGGTCACCAGCCGGGTGTCATGGCACTTGGCCAGGTAGCGCTGGCAGGCATCGAGCAGCTTGCGGATGTTGTACTTGCGGTTGAGCGGTACCAGTTCGTTGCGCAGCTCGTCGTTGGCGGCGTGCAGTGAAATCGCCAGGCTCACGTCGATCTCGTCGCCGAGCTTGTCGATCATCGGCACCACGCCCGAGGTCGACAGCGTGACGCGACGCTTGGATAGCCCGTAGCCGTTGTCGTCGAGCATCAGCTTCATCGCCGGCACCACGTTGTCGTAGTTGAGCAGCGGCTCGCCCATGCCCATCATCACCACATTGGTTACCGGGCGATTGGCGGTATCGCGGCGCGGCCCGCTGCTGCGCTGCGCCACCCACACCTGGCCGATGATCTCGGCGGCGGTCAGGTTGCGCTGGAAACCCTGCTTGCCGGTGGAGCAGAAGCTGCAGTCGAGCGAGCAGCCGACCTGCGACGACACGCACAGCGTGCGCCGGGCGCCGTTGTCCGACGGAATCAGCACGGTCTCCACGTAGCTGCCGTCCTCGACCTCGAGCACCCACTTGCGGGTGCCGTCGTTCGAGGTGCCCTCGTAGACCACCCCCGGACCGCGCACCTCGGCTACCTCGGCGAGCTTGGCGCGCAGCGGCTTGGAGAGGTTGGTCATGGCCTCGAAGTCGTCACAGCCGTCGATATGGATCCACTTCATTAGCTGATTGGCGCGGAATTTCTTTTCGCCGATCGACAGGAAGAAGGCTTCCATCTGTTCGCGTGACAGGCCAAGCAGATTGGTGCGGGGGGTAATGGCGGTGGCGGTCATGGTGGTCAACCGGTCGGTGGGGCGTGATGAGGGACGGACCCGGACTGGACAACCGCGGGAGCCGGCCGGCTCCCGCGCGTCGACTCAGCGCGGGCAGATCTCGTCGGCGCCGAAGAAGTAGGCCACTTCGCGCTCGGCGGATTCCGGGGAATCGGAGCCGTGCACGGCGTTGGCGTCGATGGATTGCGCGAAATCGGCACGAATGGTGCCCGGCGCGGCTTCCTTGGGATTGGTGGCGCCCATCAGTTCACGATTCTTGGCGATGGCGTCGCCGCCTTCCAGCACCAGCACGGTGACCGGGCCCGAAGTCATGAAGCCAACCAGTTCGCCGAAGAAGCCGCGCTCCTTGTGTTCGGCGTAGAACCCCTCGGCCTGCTCTCGGGACAGCTGCAGCATCTTGGCCGCGACGATCTTGAGGCCGGCCTTCTCGAAGCGGCTGACGATCTCGCCGATCACGTTCTTGGCGACGGCGTCGGGCTTGATGATGGACAGGGTGCGCTGGTTGGCCATGGTGTCGTTCTCCGTGAAAACAAAGGGTCGCTGATACGGCTGCGCGCCGCAGGGTAGCGGCGCGCAGAGGGTCGGGGTCAGGCGCCGCGCGGGGGCGGGCGCTGAGCGCGCGTTAGTATAGCCCTTCGTGGACGGCTACGCATCCGCGACGCGCAGGGTATCAGACGCTGCTGATTTTTCAGACGCTGAAACTTTCGCCGCAGCCGCACTGGTCCTTGACGTTGGGGTTGTTGAAGCGAAAGAAGCGGTTGAGCCCCTCGTTGACGTAGTCGACCTCGCTGCCGTCGAGCATGGTCAGCGCGTCGGGGGCGACGAACACCTGCACGCCATGCTCCTTGAACGAGACGTCGTCACCCGCCGCCTCGTCGGCGAAATCGAGCACGTAGCTATAGCCCGAGCAGCCGCTGGGCTTGACGCTGACGCGCAGCCCCAGGCCGTGACCGCGCTCGTCGAGGACCCGGCGAATCTGTTCGGCGGCGGTGGTGGTGATGGATAGGTGCGCCATGGTAAACCTCCTGACTTCTGTGCGGCGGCGACTACTGAATTAGTGGCCGGGGGTGCCGGAATATAGCGCCGCTAGCGGCGTAGTGTGGCGACGGCGTGTTGCAGGTCGGCGACGGCGGCGTCGATCTCGGCCTCGCTGGTGAAGCGACCGAAGCTGAAGCGCAGCGCCGTCAGCGCCCGGGCACGCGGCACGCCGATACCCGTCAATACATAGGATGGCTCGACACTCGCCGAATTGCAGGCCGAGCCGGTGGAAACCGCGATGCCGCGCAGCGCCATGAGCAGCGATTCGCCGTCGATGCCGTCGAACGACAGGTTGACGATATTGGGCACCGAGACGCTGGTGTCGGTGTTGCGGTGAATGCCCTCGAGTCCCTTCAGCCCGGCGAGAAAGCGGCTCGCCAGCGCCGCGATGCGCGCCTGGTCGGCTTCGCCCTCGTCGGCGGCCAGCGCGAAGGCCTCGCCCATGCCGGTAATCTGATGGGTCGGCAGGGTGCCCGAGCGCATGCCGCGCTCGTGGCCACCGCCGTGGATCAGCGCCTCGATACGGATGTCGGGGCTGCGCTTGACGTACAGCGCGCCGACGCCCTTGGGCCCGTAGACCTTGTGACCCGACAGCGACATCAGGTCGATGCCCTGCTCGACGACGTCCAGTGTCAGGCGTCCGATGGCCTGTGCGGCATCGACGTGAAACACCGCATCGCGGGCATGGACCACTGCCGCCAGCGCGGCCAGGTCGTTGATCGCGCCGAGCTCGTTGTTGACCGCCATCAGCGACACCAGCGCCGTATCGTCGCGCATTGCCGCGGCGAGCTTCGACGGTGAGATGCGTCCGTCGTGCTGCGGCTGAAGCCAGGTCACCTCGAAGCCCTCGGCCTCCAGGGCGCGGGCGGTGTCGACGACTGCCTTGTGCTCGATGGTCGAGGTCACCAGGTGCCGGCCGCGGGCGCGATTGGCGCGCATGAAGCCGATCAGTGCCAGGTTGTCGGCCTCGGTGGCGCCCGAGGTCCAGACGATCTCGCGCGGATCCGCGCCGATCAGATCGGCGACCTGGCGGCGTGCGCTCTCAACCGCCTGCTCGGCCTGCCAACCGGCCATGTGACTGCGCGAGGCCGGGTTGGCGAAGATGCCGTCGAGTCCCAGATAACGCGTCATCACCTCGGCGACGCGGGGGTCGACAGGGGTGGTGGCGGCGTAGTCGAGATACACGGGGGTGTTCATGGTTCTTTGCTTGGCCTCGGTAAGTGCTGCTGCTTCACGGTGGTGAGGTGGCGATGGTATTGGCGTCGAAGGTCTGGCGTTGCCGGGCGGCGATCTGCCGGACCTCCTGGCGCTTGACCAGTTCGCCC
Organism: Halomonas sp. IOP_31; assembly: GCF_021151495.1. NCBI lineage: Bacteria > Pseudomonadati > Pseudomonadota > Gammaproteobacteria > Oceanospirillales > Halomonadaceae > Halomonas > Halomonas sp. IOP_31. Next base: position 11,749 of record NZ_JAIRBP010000048.1, read on the forward strand.
AGACTGATGCCGTCGAGGAAGCCGTGAATCTCGTGGGACAGTTCGCACCACAGGTGATGGGTGAGGCAGGTATTGCCCTGCTGACAGTCCGACAATCCCTGACAGCGCGTCGCGTCCAGCGACTCGTTGACCGCGTCGATCACTCGCGCTACTGAGACCGCGTCCGGCGTGACCGCCAGCAGGTAGCCACCGCCCGGTCCGCGCACGCTCTTGACCAGCTGCGCACGACGCAGGCGGGCGAACAGCTGCTCGAGATACGACAGCGAAATCGCCTGGCGCTGGGAGATATCGGCCAGGCTGATCGGCCCCTGCTTGCCGTGCAGGGCAAGATCGAGCATCGCGGTGACGGCGTAGCGTCCTTTGGTGGTCAGGCGCATAAGGGAGTCACAAGTCGCGTTGGATAATCGAGAACGGTGATCGCACGCATGGGCGCTCGAACGCTGATTGCTGAAGGCCTGCGGGTCGGCAGGCTGAAAAACCGCGCCCGGCGCGCCTTTCGCGGCGGGTCGGAGGCTATGCTGCGGCCATTATGGAAAAACCGAGTAGAACGGTCAACAATTGCCGCGGACTCAGCGCTGCCCGCCCGAACGTCGCCGTGGCGTCTGTTGATCGTCGGACGACGAAGCCGCGGCATCGCGTTCGGCGGCACGCGTCTCGGGAGCCTTGGAGGGTAGTGCCGGGTCGGGCGAGCAGCAGCTGTCGACGTCGGCGAGGATCTCGGCGAAATCCTCGTCGCGCAGTTCGGGCAGGTTGCCGGTGCGGTAACTGGCGTCGAGCTTGCATAGCGTGTTGCACATCATCTCGATGCGCTGATCGACGGCGTGCATGTGGTCGAGCATCGCCTGCATCGAACGCGCCACCGGGTCGGGCATGTCCTGGCTGACGCCGTAGGCATCGAAGCCGAATTTCCGGCGGATCGCCTCGCGCCGCTCGGGATCGAAATTCGGCACGTCCTCGCTGTCCGGGTCGGCGCGCTTGACGATCTTGCCGGGGATGCCGACCACCGTGGCGCCGGCCGGTACCTCCTTGGTGATCACCGCATTGGAACCGACCTTGGCGCCGGCGCCGACCGTGAACGGGCCAAGGATCTTGGCGCCGGCGCCGACGATCACCCCGTCGCCCAGGGTGGGGTGGCGCTTGCCCTTGTTCCAGCTGGTGCCGCCCAGGGTCACGCCCTGGTAGAGCGTGACGTCGTCGCCGACCTCGGCGGTCTCGCCGATCACCACGCCCATGCCATGGTCGATGAAGAAGCGCCGGCCGATGCGCGCGCCGGGATGGATCTCGATGCCGGTCAGCCAGCGCGCCAGGGTCGAGACGGTCTTGGCCAGCCACTTGAGGTTGTGACGCCACAGCCAGCTACCCAGACGATGGGCGAGCAGCGCATGCAGGCCGGGGTAGTTGGTCAGCACTTCGAGGAAGTTGCGTGCCGCCGGGTCGCGGTCGAACACGCTATGGATGTCTTCACGCAGGCGGCGAAACATGCAGCGATCCTTGTTGAACGACGGCGCGCAGCGGCCCGCCGATGATCGGGGTGGCCATACATTATTGGGGCGCGTCGGCCGGGCTGCAAGGTTGCCCGGCGACGCGGGCGCTCAGCGTCCTCCGGTGCGCTTCTCGATGGCGGTGAGAATGCCGCGCAGGATGCTGACCTCGAGGCTGTCGGGTCGCGCACGCAGGTACAATCGGCGCAGCCGGGCCATGAGCTGGCGCGGCCGCTCGGGATCGTGAAAGCCGATCGCCGTCAGCACGCGCTCGAGGTGCGCGAAGTAGCGCTCGAGATCGGCATGGCTGGCCGGCGGGTTGTCCCACTCGACGCCGCAGGGCGCCTCACCGAAGGGCACCTCGCCGGAGGGCGCGGCCGCTTGCCCGGCCTCGCCGGCGTCCAGCCAAGCGAGTCGGCACTCGTAGCTCAGCACCTGCACGGCGGCGGCCAGGTTGAGCGAGCTGAACTCGGCGTTGGTGGGGATGTGCACGTGACGATGGCAGCGCTGCAGCTCGGTGTTGGTCAGTCCGCTGTCCTCGCGGCCGAACACCAGCGCCACGCGGGCCTCGCGACGGGACAGCTCGGCGGGCAGCGCGGCGCCCAGCTGGCGCGGGCTGATCATCGGCCAGGGCAGGGTGCGCGAGCGGGCGCTGGCGCCGACCACCAGCGTGGCGTCGGCGACCGCGTCGTCGAGGCTCTCGTGCAGCGAAGCCGTGACGAGCAGCGCGTCGGCGCCGGAGGCGCGCGAGATCGACTCGCTGGTCTGGACCTCGCAGCGCGGCGCGACCAGGGCCAGGTCGGCGAGCCCCATGTTCTTCATCGCCCGGGCCACGGCGCCGATGTTGCCGGGGTGACTGGTGCCGATGAGTACGATGCGGATGCGCTCGAGCATGAGTCTGGACCTGCAGGTTGCCGAAGAGGATGGGCGAAATTCTATCATGCTGGCTTCGAGCTTCGAGCTTCGAGCTTCGAGCTTCGAGCTTCGAGCTTCGAGCTTCGAGCTTCGAGCTTCGAGCTTCGAGCTTCGAGCTTCGAGCTTCGAGCTTCGAGCTTCGAGCTTCGATAGCGGCCATTGAGGGGATCTGCTAGGATTCGCGCCGACAGCTTCGATCCGAAGGCTATCCCGTTCTTTAACAGTTACCGAATCCTCAAGGCCCGATCATGCATCCGATGGTCCAATACGCACTGCGCGCCGCGCGCAGTGCCGCCGAGCAGTTTGTGCGCATCCGCGAACGTATCGACATCGCTCACGAAGAGCGCAAGATCGACCAGTTGCTCGAAGACGCCGCCCGCAACGCCGAGACGCTGATCGTCCGCCAGCTGGCGCGCGGTTATCCGCAGCACGGCGTCGCCGGTCGCTTCACCCCGCACCGCGATGGTGAAGGCGAAGGCCGCGACATGCTGTGGCGGATCGAGCCCTTCCACGGCTATTCCAACTTAAGCACCGGCGGCAACGGCTTCGCGCTGTCGCTGGTGTGCCTGGTCAAGGGGCGCCCCGAGCACGCGGTGGTGATCTGCCCGTTCAGCGACGACGAGTACCTGGTCAGCCGCGGCCGGGGCGCGCAGCACAACGGCAAGCGCATCCGCGTCAGCAAGGCCACCCAGGTCGAGGGCATTCGCCTGGCAATGGGCTTGCCGGAACGCTGGCTGCGTTCGCGCCATCTGCCGACTTACCTGACGCTGGCCCAGCAGCTCGGCCCGCGCATCGACACGCTGACCGCCAGCGGCTGCCCGCTGCTCGACATCGCCGAGCTGGCCGCCGGGCGCGTCGACGCGGCCTTCGTGCTGGGCCTCGAGGAACAGGACAGCCTGGTCGGCACGCTGCTGCTCAAGGAAGCCGGCGCGCTGATGGGCGGACCCGACGGTTCGCCCGGCGTGACCCCGGAAGGCCGGCTGATGGCCGCCGGCCCGCGGCTCTACAAGACGCTGGTGCAGACCCTGCAGCCGCATCTCTGAGGCCGTCGCCAGGCGTCTGCCACCAATGAAAAAACCGCTCGATTCGGGTAATGCCAGTCAGTTAACGCTGACTGGCATTTTTCTTGGGTGCGCCAGGCATGGCGCGCAGCGCCGTGACTGGCACTGTTCCCGAGGGTGGTGCCTCGGGATGACTTGGGGGTGAAAGTCCCCTGCACGCCCGGCAAGGGGAAGTGCTAGCCGACGGCAAGGGTGTCTCCTGCGAAGGGGAATCTGAAGGAAGCCC
>NZ_JAIRBP010000049.1:0-14749 GCF_021151495.1 Halomonas sp. IOP_31
TGTGCTGGAGGGCATGAACAATCGGATCAAGGTCATCAAACGGATGGCCTACGGGTACCGTGACACGGCGTACTTCTTCCTGAAGATCCGGGCCGCTTTTCCCGGCAAAGTGCGATGAACCTTTTTTTTGTGGGTGCGCGAGAAAGCTGGGGCGCGATAGCGGTGGGTCGTGTCCTTCCCGCCCGTGAATGTTTTCTCGCTCACGTCAGGATTTGAGCCATCACAAAAAAACGCCGAGGCTGAGCGCTGGTTACCGGATTTTCCCGCCATCCAAGACGCAAGGCGGCAAAATCGGGATAATGGTTGACTCCCCGCCTATAGCGCGCCGAAAGTCACCAACCCGGCTCAGTTCATGGAAATCAAGGTCAACTATCTCGACAACCTGCGTCAGGAAGCGCTGTTCGACGACTTCACCGTCATCACCGACCAGCCGATTCGCTACAAGGGCGATGGCTCCGCGCCGGGGCCGTTCGATTACTTCCTGGCCTCGTCGGCTCTGTGTGCCGCCTACTTCGTGCGGGTGTACTGCAACGCGCGGGACATCCCTACCGAGAACATCCGGCTGTCGCAGAACAACATCGTCGACCCGGAGAACCGCTACAACCAGATCTTCAGGATCCAGGTGGAGCTGCCGGAGGATATGTCCGAGAAGGATCGCGCCGGCATCCTGCACTCCATCGAGCGCTGCTCGGTCAAACGGGTGATTCAGAACAATCCCGAGTTCCAGATCGAGACGGTGGAGAACATCGACGAGGACGCCCAGGCGCTGCTGATGGGCACTAATGCCAAAAACGGTGTCGAAGGGGGAAATACCTGGATTGAGGGTAAGGATCTGCCGCTGGAGCAGACCATCGCCAACATGACAGGCATTCTCGAAAAGCTCGGCATGAAGATCGAGATCGCCTCGTGGCGCAACATCGTGCCGCACGTGTGGTCGCTGCACATTCGCGATGCCGCTTCGCCGATGTGCTTCACCAACGGCAAGGGCGCTACCAAGGAAGCCGCGCTTTGCTCGGCGCTGGGCGAGTTCATCGAGCGCTTGAGCTGCAACTTCTTCTACAACGATCAATTCTTCGGCGAGGAGATCGCCGCGAGCGCGTTCGTCCACTACCCGAACGAGGAGTGGTTCCAGCCTGGGCCGAATGATGAGCTGCCGGAAGGCATTCTGGATGACCACTGCCGTGCGATCTATGACCCGGACGGCGAACTGCGCGGCTCGCACCTGATCGACACCAACTCCGGCAAGGTGGAGCGCGGCATCGTTGCCTTGCCCTTCGTGCGCCAGTCGGACGGCGAGACGGTCTATTTCCCCTCGAACCTGATCGAGAACCTGTATCTGAGCAACGGCATGAGTGCCGGCAATACGGTGGCCGAGGCGCAGGTGCAGTGCCTGTCGGAGATATTCGAGCGGGCGGTGAAGAGACAGATCATCGAGCAAGAGATCGTGCTGCCCGACGTGCCCCAGGCAGTGCTGGCAAAATACCCCGAAATCGTTGAAGGCATCGAGGCACTGGAAGCGCAGGGCTTCCCGGTACTGGTCAAGGACGCTTCGCTTGGTGGGCAGTTCCCGGTGGCCTGCGTCACGCTGATGAATCCGAAAACCGGTGGCGTGTTCGCCTCGTTCGGCGCGCACGCGAGCATGCAGGTGGCGATCGAACGCAGCCTCACCGAGCTGCTGCAGGGGCGCAGCTTCGAGGGCCTGAGCGACCTGCCACCGCCCACCTTCAACTCCCAGGCGGTGGCCGAGCCCAACAACTTCGTCGAGCACTTCATCGACTCGTCCGGGGTGATCTCCTGGCGCTTCTTCAGCGCCCGCGCCGACGTTGAGTTCTGCGAGTGGGACTTCGCGGGCTCCACCGACGAGGAAGCGGATCGGCTGTTCGACATCCTCGAGGAGGAAGGCCTGGAAGCTTACGTGGCCATCCATGAAGACCTGGGCGCGCCGGTATGCCGCATTCTGGTGCCCGGCTATTCCGAGGTCTACCCCGTGGAGGATCTGGTCTGGGACAACACCAACATGGCGCTGGCCTTCCGCGAGGACATTCTCAACCTGCACTCCCTGGACGATGCGCAGCTGGCCGATCTCCTTGAACGCCTGGAGGAGAGCGAGCTCGACGAGCAGATGAAGATCGTCACGCTAATCGGCATCGAGTTCGACGACAACACCGTCTGGTCCGAGTTGACCATCCAGGAACTGAAGCTGTTGATCCACCTGGCGCTCGGGAATCACGAAGACGCACTGGACCAGGTCGAGATGTTCCTGCAGTTCAACGACAACACCGTTGTGCGGGGGTTGTTCTATCAGGCGGTTCTCGTGGTGCTGGAAGTTACGCTGGACGACGAACTGGAACTGGACGACTACCTTTACAACTTCAGGCGCATGTTCGGCGCCGAGACCCTGGATGCCGCGGTCGGCTCGGTAACCGGCGAGGTGCGCTTTCATGGCCTGACACCTACCAGCATGAAGCTGGAAGGCATCGACCGACACCAGCGGCTGATCGAAAGCTACAAGAAGCTGCACGCGGCGCGTGCTGCCAAGGCCGCCGTATAGCCGGAGCGGGAGCCGCGATGCGCAGCTTCATCTACGACACCCTCATCCTCAGGCTCACGCCCCGCTGGTACGCGGAAGTGCTGAAGCGCGTACCCGAGGGTGCCGCCGTGCTGGATGTGGGCATCGGCACGGCGGGTGCGCTGCTGGCCAATGCCGATCTGGTGAAGTGCAAGCGCCTGCGCATCACCGGCATCGACATCGATGAGCGCCACAATGCCCAAGGTGAACAATACGCTCCGCCCCCCATAGTAACCTCTTGATCGATGTGGGATGCCCACCGTCAGTATAAGTGGGTTGCCAAACGCTGATAGACAGCGACTACCCGGCATTTTCGCTGGTTAACCCTCGCTTTGATCCGATATAGGCCAGGCAATATCCGCCAGTGTGCGATTATCCTCATGCGACCCGGAGCCTATCCCATGTTCAGCAAGCACAAGCCCGCCAGTGTCCCTGCCGACCGTACGGTATCGTCGCCTGCACAGCCACAGCGATCCTCTAGTGCGGATGAGTCGCGTAGTAGCGGTATGCGACCCGCCATCATCGGCGCCCAGACCAGCATCGAGGGCAGTGTCGTCGGCGCCGAAGAACTCATCATCGATGGTCAGGTGACGGGCACGGTCGAGTACAAGTGCAACAGGGTCAGCATTGGTAACACCGGCCGCGTAAAGGGCGATATCTATGCGCAGACGCTGCATGTTGCCGGTAGCGTCAAAGGGCGTCTGATGTCTCGGAAAAGGTCACCGTACATCGCTCGGCGCATATCGTGGGTACGATCATCACGCCCTGCCTGGCGTTGGAGGATGGAGCAGCCTTCCAGGGCAACATTGACATGGATAGCGAGAACGAGGTATTGCGCTCGGCGTTTGATGAGGTAGATAGCGAAGTGGCTACCCGGACTGTGGATCGCGACGAGGTGCCTGGCAACGTTGAACAGGAGGAGGCGCCCACGGATGAAACAGAAGTGCGTCGCGAAGATAACGCCTGATTCATAGGGACTTCATCACGTAGCTTCATGGACGGCTATCCCCCTAAACGCATCATCTCTTCGTCTGCCTTGTTGCCGAGTTAATCGCCGCCGTTATTCTTTGCGTACGTATTGACGAACGTACTGAAAGGCGTACATTGATTGAAAGTTACCAAATCGGAGGTGCGTCATGACGGGCATTACGGCAACGGAGGCGCGTAGCAATCTTTATCGACTCATTGATGAAGCAGCCGAATCTCACCAGCCGCTGGTGATCATGGGCAAGCGGAACAAGGCTGTTCTGGTTTCCGAAGAAGACTGGCAGGCTATTCAGGAGACGCTGTTTCTGCTGTCCGTTCCCGGCATGCGCGAATCGATCCGTGAGGGTATGGAGACTCCCATCGGTGAGTGTGATGGAGAGTTGGACTGGTGACATGGAAAGTGGTTTACACCAAGCAGGCTCAAAAAGACGCCAAGAAACTGGCAGCTAGCGGCCTGAAGCCCAAGGCGCAAGAACTGCTTGCCTTGATTTCAGAGGATCCATTTAGAAAACCGCCCTCGTTCGAGAAGCTTGTTGGCGATCTCGCGGGGGCGTATTCACGCAGGATCAATATCCAGCATCGGCTCGTTTACCAAGTCCTCGACGACGAGGGGGTGGTTAAAGTCCTCCGGTTATGGAGCCATTACGAATAAGCGCCAGCCGTGCCGCCGCTACATCTTGCTGACGATCAGCGCGGCATTCACCCCGCCGAAGCCGAAGCCGTTGCACAGTACATGCCGGCCGTGATGCTCGCGTGCCGCGCCCGAGACGAAGTCCAGGTCGTGCAGATCCTCGTCGGCATTTTCCAGGTTCAGGGTCGGGGGCAGGCGGTCATGCATGACCGAAAGCGCCGAGAAGATGCTCTCCACGCCGCCGGCGGCACCGAGCATATGGCCGGTGGCCGACTTGGTCGCGGAAATCGGGATGCCGGAAAGGGCCTTGCCGAAGGCATTGCGCAGGGCCGCGATCTCGGCGCGGTCGCCGACCGGAGTCGAGGTGGCGTGGGCATTGATGTGATCGATGTCGGCGGGAGTGAGTCCGGCCATCTTCAGCGCCGCCCGAATGGCCGCCGCGGCCCCGGCGCCATCTTCCGGGCCGGCGGTGATATGGTGGGCGTCGGCGCTGGTGCCGTAGCCGCTGAGCATCGCCAGCGGCGTTGCCCCGCGTGCCTCGGCGTGGGCCAGGCTTTCGATCACCAACAGCCCCGCGCCTTCGCCCATCACGAAGCCGTTGCGTGCCCGGTCAAAGGGGCGCGACGCCCTGGCGGGATTGTCCTGCTCGGTGGAGAGCGCCTTCATGGCATGGAAGCTGGCCAGCGACAGCGGGTCGATGCAGGCTTCGGCGCCGCCCACCAGGGCCACGTCAGCCTCGCCGCTGCGGATCAGGCGCATGCCATCGCCGATGGCCTGCACGCCCGCCGCACAGGCGGTCACCGGGCAACCCAGCGGCCCGCGCAAGCCATGGCGAATCGACACATTGCCCGCCGCCAGGTTGGCCAGGAAAGCCGGCACGGTGAACGGCGAGAGCCGGCGGTGGCCGCGCGTCGACAGCGTGTTCTGCGCCTGGGTGATGGTGGGGAAGCCGCCGATGCCGGAGCCGACGATGGTGGCGGTGGCCAGCCGCTCCGCATCGCTGGCCGGGAACCAGTTGGCTTGGATCAGTGCCTCTTCGGCGGCAGCCATGGCATATATACTGAACAGCTCCAGCTTGCGGCGTTCCTTGGCATCGGCCACGCGATCCGGGTCGAGGCCGGCCTGTGGATCGTCGGCGATGGCGGGCACCGAGCCCGCAATCTTGATCGGCAGCTCGCCGGTATCGAACCGAGTGATCGGGGAGACACCGGAGCGGCCGGCCAGCAGGCGCTCCCAGCCTGCCTTGACGCCGCAACCAAGCGGGCTGACCATGCCCATGCCGGTGATGACGAGCGGTGATTGCATGCTGGTTTTCCTGAACAGCTTGAGTTTGCGCCACGCTAGCACCGGGCTTGATATGATCAAGGTAATATTCAGCGTGGGAGTGTGAAACGCCATGCCCTACTCGACCAACCACAAGGCCAAATCGCGGGAGCGCATCCTCACGTCCGCGATCGAGCTGTTCAGCCGCAAAGGCTTCGAGAAGGTCTCGATAGGCCAGATCATGAAGCTGGCCAAGATGACCCACGGGGCGTTCTATGCGCACTTCGCCTCGAAGGAAGCGCTCTATCACGCCTCGGTGCGGGAAACCCTGGAAAGCAGCCGTGCGGCGCGGCTGGTCAAGGGTCCGCTGTCGGTAAAGCACCTCACTGAGCTGGTCTCCAACTGCTGGAACCTCCAGGAACTGGAACGCAAGCACAAGCCGGGGCCGGAGACGGTGCTGTTCAACGAGATCGGCAACGAGAACGCCGAGATCCGCACGTTGTTCGAAGCATCCTACCTGCGCATGAAGAAGATGCTGGAAACCCGTCTCATCGCGCTTAGTCGGCTCAAGAAACTGCCTTTCGAACCCGATCGCGAGGTTATCGCCGACAAGTCCCGGGTCATTCTCGCTTCGCTGGTCGGCGCCGTGGCCATCGCCAAAAGCCTGCCTGGCGAGCAGGAACGCCAGCACATCCTCAACGCCGCTCAGCGCAACATCCTGCAGATGCTCGGCGTCAACGAAAGCGAGCTGGAAAGCATGCTGGGCGACGCTGGGCCGGAGCAGAGCCCCGCGTAATTCATCCCGACTGGCGGCTTCTGTAATGAACGGCATGCCACGTCGCCCGAGGCCAGCACCCGACACAAAGGCGGGTCGTTCAAGCCATTTTCTGCCTAAGTGACTGCCCTCATAGGCTATTCCTATCGTGGCTAAAGCTTCTCCCTGCTTGACGATTTAGCAGTTGAAATCTTCAATGAATAGACGTCGTTTTCATGGAATCCGTTTATCCTTTTTACGTTCTGAAAGGTGCGCGAGAAACCATAAGGCGATCCAGAATTGCTGGCTCAAATGCTCTGTGAGCCACAAGCTAGCCGAGGAGAAGACTGTGTCCGATAACAAGCCTACACGCCCGGAGTGGGCCGCACGCACCACCCCCCGATTGCAGGGCAACGAGCATTGGTGGCCCGACCAGCTCACCCTCCACATTTTGCATCAGAAGCATCCCGACGCCAGCCCGTTCGGCGCCGATTTCCGCTACGCCGAGGCGTTCTCGCAGCTCGATGTCGACGAGCTGAGCGCCGATGTCGACGCGCTGATGACCGACTCGCAGGAATGGTGGCCCGCCGACTGGGGCCACTACGGGCCGTTCTTCATTCGCATGTCATGGCACGCGGCGGGGACCTACCGAGCGGTCGACGGCCGCGGTGGCGGCGGCACCGGCGCGCAGCGCTTCGCGCCGCTCAACAGCTGGCCCGACAACGGCAATCTGGACAAGGCTCGCCGGCTGCTCTGGCCGATCAAGAAGAAGTACGGCGAGAAGATCTCCTGGGCCGACCTGCTGGTCTTCGCCGGCAATCGTGCGCTCGAGACGATGGGCTTTCGCACCTTCGGTTTCGGGTTCGGCCGCGCCGACATATGGGCGCCCGAGGACGACATCTATTGGGGCCCCGAGACCGAGTGGCTGGCCACCAACGACGAGCGCTACACCGGCTCGTGGGAGGACGGCAACCGGGTGCTCGACAACCCATTGGCCGCAGTGCAGATGGGGCTGATCTACGTCAACCCCGAAGGCCCCAACGGTGTTCCGGATGCGATGAAGTCCGCGCAGGACGTGCGTGAAACCTTCGCGCGCATGGGCATGAACGACCGCGAGACCGCCGCGCTGACCGTCGGCGGCCACACCTTCGGCAAGATGCACGGCAACGGGCCGGCGGATGCCGTCGGCGAGGCGCCCGAAGGCGCGAAAATCCATCAGCAGGGCATCGGCTGGGCCAACAAGCACGAGACCGGCCTCGGCGAGTACACGGTGACGTCCGGGCTCGAGGGCGCCTGGACCCCGACGCCGACCAAGTGGGACCACTCCTATCTCAACACCATCTTCGCCCATCAGTGGGAGGTCAAGAAGTCGCCGGCCGGCGCGAGCCAGTGGGAGCCGGTCGAGGTCAAGGAAGGCTTCTGGGTGCCCGACGCCCACGTCGAAGGCAAGAAGAATCCGCCGGTGATGAACACCGCCGACATGGCGATGATCACCGATCCGACCTATCTGGAGATCGTCAAAGAGTTCCACGAGAACCCGGACGTGCTTGCCGACGAGTTCGCTCGCGCGTGGTACAAGCTGTTGCATCGCGACATGGGGCCACGCGCGCGCTATCTCGGCCCGCAGGTGCCCGCCGAGGTTCTCATCTGGCAGGACCCGGTGCCCGAACACCAGGGGCCGCTGGTCAGTGACGCGCAGATCGCCACGCTCAGGCGGCAGATTGCCGACTCCGGCCTCACCGCCAAGCAACTGGTGGGCACCGCCTGGGCCTCGGCCTGCACCTACCGCCAGACCGACCACCGCGGCGGCGCCAACGGCGCGCGCATCCGCCTCGAGCCGCAGGCCGGCTGGGATGTCAACGTGCGCTCCGGCGTGCCCGAGGTGCTCGACCGCCTCGAGCAGCTCAGGAACGCCTCCGAGGCGAACATCTCGCTGGCCGACATGATCGTGCTGGGCGGCAGTGTCGGGGTCGAGATGGCGGCGAAGGCGGCCGGCCACGACATCACGGTACCGTTCACTCCGGGGCGTACCGACGCGACCCAGGAAATGACCGAGGTGGACACGCACGCCTTCCTAGAGCCGAGGCACGATGCGTTCCGCAACTACATGCAACCCCAGGCGACCGCCATCCCCGCCGAGCACCTGATGGTCGACCGCGCCTTCATGCTCAACCTCAGCGTACCGCAGATGACTGCGCTGCTTGGCGGCATGCGCGTCATGGGCATCAATGTCGGTGACAGCAACGAGGGCATCCTCACCGACCGGCCAGGACAGCTGACCAACGACTTCTTCGTTAATCTCGTCGACATGGGTACCGTCTGGGAGCCGACCGACGAGAACGAAGAGTGTTTCGTCGGCAAGGACCGGGCAACGGGCGAGCAGAAGTGGACCGCCACCCGCGTCGATCTCGTCTACGGCTCCAACTCGCAGCTACGCGCCATTGCGGAGGAGTACGCCGCTGACGGTGGCGAAGAGCGAATGCTTGACCGCTTCGTCAAGGGCTGGGTCAAGGTGATGGAGAACGACCGCTTCGACCTGCACCGCTGAGTGTCAAGCCGCGGCGGGAGAGCGATTCCGCTGTTGAAATGCCCCTAAGGTTGGATATCCAGCCTTAGGGGTTTTTATTTCCACCTCATATTTTCGTTGGCGTTGCCCTCAGCGTAACGGTTGGTTACGGTTAGGAAAAAGCTACTAAAGATGGCTTACGCAACCAAGAAGTACGCAGGGACTGCCGCACTAGGGATGATGCGAATCATCATCAATTCTACCGGGTAGGGGCGGTAGCGTCTCGTGGATCAGGGCTTAACCGCTTAACCCAGTGGGCTGCGCACGCCGGCGAACCCCTTTCCTAGCACATGAGTATAGATTTGAGTCGTTTCGAGACTCTTGTGTCCCAACAGCTCCTGCACCGTCCGGATATCTGTGCCTTGACTCAGTAATTGGGTAGCGAAGCTGTGTCGCAGTGTGTGGCAAGAGCCTGGACGAGGCAGTCTTGCCGATTTCATCGCTTGCTTGACTGCTTTTTGCACTGCCGATGGGTGAATGTGGTGAAGCACGACTTTTCCGGCATCGTCACAGCAGGGGCGGCTGGCCGGGAACAGCCATTGCCAGGCCAGGGAAGTCCCTGCGTTTGGGTACTTGCGATCCAGTGCATCGGGCAAGGTTACCGGCACACTACCATGCTGCAGACGGCAGCTAAGTTGTTGCTCGGCAGTAGCGATCTGCTGTCGCAGGGTAAGGATACAGGTGGCAGGAAGCAGCGTAGTTCTGTCCTTGTTGCCCTTGCCGGCCCTCACTGTGATGACCTGGCGTTCGATGTCGATATCCCGAACGCGTAGGCGGCAGGTTTCGATGAGTCGCAATCCTGATCCGTACATCAAGGTTCCCATCAGGTGCATGTAACCCGATAGGAAGCCGATCACGCGCATCACTTCCTCATGGGATAAGGCCACGGGTAGCCGGCGCGGCCGCTTGGCGCGTGAGAATTCACCGATATCTCCTAAGGGCTGCTCAAGGATATGGCGATACAGGAACACGAGGGCGTTCAGGGCCTGGTTCTGCGTGGCCGCCGCCACATGCCGCTCCACTGCCAGGTGTTCCAGGAAAGCATGCACCTCGGAAGCTCCCATGCTGGCAGGATGTTGGGTCCCGTGGAAACGGATGAAGTAGCGTATCCAGTAGCAATAGGTCTTCTCGGTACGTGGGCTGTAGCGTTTCACCCTCATGGTGGCCTTCACCCGGTCCATTAGCTTTGGAGGCTTGCGGTGCGCATCCATACGGCTATCCTCTAGTTGTTATGTATATACATACAGTATTATTGGTGCTGGCAGGACGTGCAAGCGCGCTACCCCCGCATAGGTAGCCGAATTATAATTAGTTTTCTTTAAAATCATTGAATTAGACGGTAAATGGTAAGCTATATTTAGTGGACCAACGTTCCGGCAGGTTGGTCCAATCATAAAACGCGCCGTCTAATACCTGTTAGCTGAAAAATATATCGAGGTAATAAATGACACACCATGAAATGCATAGATCTCATAGAGTAGGCTGGTTGCGAGCGGCAGTTTTAGGGGCCAATGATGGTATCGTATCTACAGCTAGCCTTATTATTGGTGTGGCGGCAGCAAGCTCATCACAGGAAAGCATTCTTTTAGCTGGTATTGCTGGCCTAGTTGCAGGTGCGATGTCAATGGCAGCAGGTGAGTACGTATCTGTAAGCTCTCAGTCAGATACAGAAAGTGCTGACCTTGCACTAGAAAAAAAATCATTAGCCAATAATTTTGAGTTTGAAAAAGATGAACTCGCAAAAATATACGAAAATAGAGGGCTCGAACCTGTATTAGCAGAAAAAGTAGCTGAACAGTTAATGGCGCATGATGCTTTAGGGGCGCATGCCAGAGATGAAATAGGTATATCAGAAACAGTTAGCGCTCAGCCAGTTCAAGCTGCTTTTTATTCGGCTGGTACATTTACAGTAGGAGCTGCGCTTCCACTATTAGTGGCTTGGGTTATTCCTGGAAACTTATTAATAACAGCTGTTTCTGTGTTATCTCTAGTATTTTTAGCAGTTCTTGGCGGACTTGCAGCTCGTGCTGGTGGAGCATCAATTGCTGTTGGTGCCTTTAGAGTAACTTTTTGGGGAGCTCTTGCCATGGGTTTAACTGCAGTAGTAGGTAGTGTCTTTGGCGTCGTTGCTTAATAAGTAATTAGCCAATGGCGCTATATCATCTAAATTCAGCTAACAAACAGCTCCACCGGACTCTGTAATGTTTGCACCTTTCCTGCAAAAACACGCAGCAAAGTCGCCAACATCACATCGCGCGGTGAGCTGGGCGTTATACAGACTAAGGAGAGTCAGGTTTGGAGTTAACCAAGGTAGTCCCATGGGGCCGGTCTTTTGAAGAATATCAGGGGATGTTTGGATTATCCGAGGGTGACCTGAGCAAGCGTATCCTTGGTTGTGGTGATGGCCCGGCGAGCTTCAATGTAGAGGCAACAGACCGTGGGTGCCAGGTCACGTCTTGTGATCCGGTATACCAGTTCCAGGCTGACGAAATACGACACCGGATTGACGACGTGTACCCGGAAATAATGGCTAAAATGCACCAGGGCGCAGACAACTTCATCTGGGAGTCACTGAGTAGCGTCGAGCAGCTTGGCGAAGTCCGGATGAAGGCCATGTCGAGGTTCCTGTCCGACTTTGATGCGGGTTGCCGGCAAGGGCGGTATGTATCAGCATCGTTGCCTTCGCTGCCGTTTCCTGACTCCGAATTCGATTTAGCACTCTGCTCCCACTATCTTTTTCTCTACAGTGACCATGTAGATGGGGCGGCTCACTTGGAATCAATGCGGGAGCTATGCAGAGTTGCGTCTGAGGTTCGCGTCTTTCCTGTTGTATCGCTGGATGGAAATATCTCGAAGCATTTGGATCAGGTCATGACGGCATTATCCGCAAATGGTATTGATGTCTCGTTGCAGCCTGTTAGCTACCGGTTTCAAAAAGGTGCTACCGAAATGTTGGTGGCAAAGTCTGTATAACCATGCCAGGCACGGCGACGCCTTTTTCGTTGCGGCTTCGCCTCCACTACAAAGGCGCGCATGCTGGCTAGCGTTATGCCCTGGGGTGCTATGAGTAATTATTACGTCTACGTGTACATTGACCCTCGAAATTTCGAGGAGTTTTACTATGGAAAAGGTAAAGGATCGAGAAAACACGCTCACCTGAATGATGACTCAGATAGTGAAAAATCCAGACGGATAAAAGCCATCAAGAAAGAAGGGTTAGAGCCAATCATCAGGGTGATCGCTCGTAATCTTTCGGGACACGATGCATTGCTCGTTGAGAAGACGCTGCTATGGAAGCTAGGCAAGCAGTTGACGAATATTTCATCGGGCCACTACGCAGACAATTTTCGCCCACACGACTCCCTGCACAAGTATCTTTCGGGTTTCGATTTTCAAAATGGACTGTATTACTACAACGTTGGGGAAGGTCCGCACCGCAACTGGGATGACTATGTTTCCCATGGGTTTATCTCCGCAGGGCAGGCGCCAAGGTTCCGGGATGCCATGCTAGGTTTGCAGGCAGGGGATTTCGTTGCAGCATATCTTAAGCGCCACGGTTTTGTTGGGGTTGGCCAAATTACTCAAAGCGCGAGGCCGGTTCGTGACGTTCTGGTCGGTGGCATCCCGCTTTTGCAGAAAGAACTGGTATGTCCAAATATTTCGGAAAACTCGAACGATCTCGATAAGTCGGAGTATGTGGCTCTCGTCGATTGGATCAGCACTGTTCCGCGAAATGAGGCAAAATGGAAACCAAAGAATGGATTGTTTACCTCGCAGCTCGTTCGAGCCTCGCTGGACGGTCAGCCAGAAACTGTGAAGTACTTGGAACAGGAGTTTGCCGTTGATTTCGCGGAACTTTTGGCATAACAATCGGCTGCACAGCGACCGATTTTCCGCCGCTTCGCGGCTCCAAACCGGCGCGTGAGCCGGGCGTTAGCCTTCATGGGAGAAGCATGAACGAATTTGAAACCATCTACGAGAAGTGGCATGAATATGCCAAGGGTCGAGACGTTCCGTCTCTCATCAATTTGTACGCCGAGGATGCCATCTTTGAAAGCCCGCTTGTGCCTGCCATCCTGGATCAAGACTCGGGCGTTCTTCGGGGGCGGTCGGAGATTGTCCGCTTCTTGGAGGAAGGCACTAAACGAAGGCCCAACGACTTGGTCCGTTGGTATCGAACAGGCAAATACTTCATAAATGGCGACACTCTAATTTGGGAATACCCGAGGGGAACGCCTGAAGGTGATCAAACCGACATTCTTGAGGTCATGCAAATTTCTGGCTACAAGATTACAAATCACAGAATCTACTGGGGCTGGTTCGGTTGCAAGCAACTCATCGCATCTACTCTAAAGAAGTCCCGAGTTGGAGGCTAACAATTCATTCCAGCCGACCGTCAACCCGCTGCGCGGGTTGTCGTCGGCTGAATTCCGGCGTTAGCTCCTGAGCACATAAAGCACACAATGTGCTACACTCCGACTTATGAAACCAATCACTTGGAACCCAGAGAAGAACAGGCTTCTCCAAGAGGAACGGAATATCTCTTTCGAGGATGTAGTTTTGCATATCTCGGTAGGGGGTATCCTGGATACGTTCGAGCATCCGAATCAGGAACGGTATCCGGGCCAGCAAATCCATGTGATTGAGATAGAGGGGTATGCCTATTTGGTACCCTTCGTGGAGTCGGAGGATGAGGTTTTTCTGAAAACGATCATTCCGAGCCGGAAAGCGACCAAAACCTATTTGGGAGGTCCAAAATGAGCAGGCTGGATAAAGAAGAGCAGGAAATTCTGGACGCATTTGATGCAGGAGAACTGCAGCGAGCGTCAGACATTGAAGATAGGAAAGCGCGGCATCAACAGTACGCCGAGGCGATGTTCAAGAAAGATGCACGCATCAACATCAGGCTTTCTTCCAAGGATCTCCGGGGGCTCCAGAAGAGAGCTCTTGCCGAAGGTATTCCTTACCAAACACTGGTTGCCAGCATTCTTCACAAGTATGTGGAAGGTCGATTGCATGAGGATCGGTAGCTAACCAGGCCATGCACCGGATGCCAAACCCTCCGCTTCGCTGCGGTTTTGTCACCGGTGATGGCAGGCGTTAGGCGTTCGCTTATACCTTGTCGAAGATTCTCGATAGAGCGCCATAAATGGAGAAAACTGACATGCGTAACGTAGTGTTGATCATGACGGCGTGAATCGATGGCTACGTCGTGGCCCCGAACGGACATGCAGGTGGGATACCGGAACCCGTTGAACTGAAGCGTTGGAAGCTGAGTCGAATTCGTCGCGCCAGTACACATATCATGGGTCGTGTGACCTATCAAGAAATGGAAAGGTTCTGGCCTGCCTCGACCGACGACTACGCTGCACCGATGAACGACATTCCAAAGGTTGTATTTTCGAAAACTCTCAACAAGGCCACTTGGCCTGAGTCCTCCATAGCGCGCGGGGATCTGGACGAGGAAATTCGGGCACTCAAGAGTCGGCCGGGTGGCGAAATCATTGCTTGGGGAGGTGCCGGATTCGCTCAGGCCCTCTCCAGAGCCGGACTGATCGACAGTTATGCGATCGTGGTTCAGCCCGTCGTGTACGGCGGCGGCAAGCCGATTTTCCAAAACCTACATGAAACACTCCATTTGCACCTCGTCGCGTCGACAACGTTCTCGTCAGGAACACAACGTAATCAATATGAGCCGCAGAGGCAGGGTATTGGTGCCGCTTAACGGAAGAGTGGGCCATCATGGGGCCGGATTGGGTTTGCTTCGACTGGTCGCGCCCGAATCGTTTTGCGGCAGTTCCCATGCGCTCGGATCTTCCGCCCAACAAATCGCTGCACCTGACCGCTATTCCGCTACTGGAACCTGTCAACCTGATTCGGACAGATCGTTAAAAATTAGTGTCGATTTCGTCGCGCTGCCGCTTGCCGCCGCCAGTGTCGGGAAGTTCACCACGCTGTAGGGGGCCGGGTCGTCGTCAT
>NZ_JAIRBP010000004.1:0-106068 GCF_021151495.1 Halomonas sp. IOP_31
TTCATTGGTCGGACTGGCGACGAAAGCACCAGTACCGGGCTTGGCAGTGCCACTGTCGGCAGCAGCAAGCCCGGATGGCAATGCATGAACGATCACGGCTGTAGTTACGACTGTAGTACTAAGGAGCCAACCATGCGAGTCCTGAGCCTGCTGCTACTGCTGTGGAGCGTCCCGGCGCTGGCCTTCGAGCTGGAGGACTTGCAGGCGCGACTGGCGGCGACCCCCGACATCGCCGGACGTTTCGAGCAGACGCGCTATCTGGCCGATCTCGACACCGAGCTGGTCAGCCGCGGGCGCTTTCGCTACGAACGCGCTACGCGGGTGATATGGATCTTGGAAACCCCGGTCGACAAGCGCCTGGTGTTCACGCCGCAGGATGCCACGCACCTCGATGGGACGGGCAAGGATCGTCGCCGCCAGCAGGCCGCCGAGCTGCTGCTGAGCCTGCTCGACGGCGACTGGCGCGCGCTCGAGCAGCGCTTTCAGATCACCCTTGCCGGCGACGCTAAAGCCTGGCGCGTCGACCTGGTACCGCGCCAGCAGGCCGTTCGCCAACGTCTGGACAGCATTCAGCTCGCCGGCGGCCGCTATCTTCAAACGCTCCGCCTGCGCGCCGCCAACGACGACACGCTCAACGTGACCTTCAGCGACCAGCGCCCGCTCGACGCGGACAGGCCCCAGGACGGCGAGAGCGCGGATGGCGAGTGAGCCGCATCGCCGCCTGGCCTGGCTTTCTTCGCGCCGCCTGGCCTGGCTTTGGGCAGCCATCCTCGTCGGTTGCACGCTGCTGCTGGCCTGGCAGTTGCGCGACGGGCTGCCCAGCGACACCCGGCTCACCGCACTGCTGCCCGAGGATCGCCAGGCGCCGCTGATCGAGCGCGCCTCGGCGCAGCTCGGCCAGCCTTTCGAGAATCGCTTCGTGGTGCTGCTCGCCGCCGACGATCTGCCCAAGGCCAGCGCCGCGCTGGCCGAACGCTTGAGCCAGCTCCCCGATCTCGCCCGCCTCGACTGGCGGGACGTCGACCTCGCCGACGCCGACCCCGGCGAGACGTTGGGTGACTATCGCTATCGGTTGCTGACCCCGGCGCTCAAGGCGGCGATCGATGCCGACGGCGGCGCCACGCTGGTCGAGCCGGCCCTCGAGCGGCTGTTCTCGCCGCTCGGCTCGCCGCAGCCGATACGCGATCCGTTCGGCCTGCTCGCGCGCTGGCTGAACGTTCAGGACGACGCGCGCATCGAGGCCTGGCAGGGCCTGTTGACGGTGCGCGACGGCGCCGGCACGCGCCGCGCCCTGCTGGTCGGCCAACTGGCGGGCAGCCCCTACGCGCTGCCGACCCAGCAGGCCCTCGTCGCGCAGTTGGCGGCGTTCGAGCGCGCCCACCCCAAGGCCGAGCTGCTGCAATCGGGGCTGATCTTTCACGCCGCCGCCGGCGCCCGTCAGGCACGCAGCGAGATCTCGACCATCGGCCTTGGCGCCTTCGCCGGACTGATCGTGATCCTGCTGACGGTCTTTCGCTCGCCGCGCACGCTGGTGGCGCTGTTGCTGCCGCTGATCGGGGGACTGCTGTTCGCCCTGCCGCTGACCCTGGCGCTGTTCGGCCGGCTGCATCTGCTCACCCTGGCGTTCGGCGCCAGCCTGATCGGCGTGGCCATCGACTACGCCCTGCATCTGCAGAGCGACCGCGCAATCCGGGGAGCGAGCTTTCGGCTGCGTCCGCTGTTGCCGGGGCTCGCGCTGGGACTCGCCTCGAGCCTGGCGGCCTATCTTGCCCAGGCGCTGACGCCGCTGCCCGGGCTGCGCCAGATGGCGATTTTCGCGGCGCTCGGGCTGATCGGCGCCTGGCTGTGCGTGGTGCTGTGGCTGCCGCGGCTGCGCTTGCCGGCGCACCCCGCCACCGCGCGGCTGGCCGAGCGATTGTGGCGCGCCACCACGCCGCGCCAGCGGCTGTCGCCGTGGGTGGCGCTGATCGGCGTGGCATTGATGCTGGCGATCGTCGCCGGGCGCCTCGAATTCGACGACAGCCTGCGCCTGCTCAACCCCTCGTCGCCGCAGCGACTCGCCGAGGAGCGCCAGGTGCAAACGCTGCTGGGCAGCGATACCGGCAGCCACTACCTGCTGGTGCGCGCCGATGACGAGGCCGCCCTGCTCGAACGTCTGGCCGCGCTTGGCGACGCACTGGATGCGCGGATCGACGCCGGCCTGGCGATCGGCTACGACAACCTCGCCGAGCGCGTGCCCCCGCCGGCCGAGCAACAGGCCAACCTCGCGCGGGTACGCCGGCTCTACGGCGAACCGCTGGCCACGCTGGTCGAACGCGCCGGGCTGCCGCCGCAGACGCTGACCCGCGCCCGGGCCACCCTCGACGACGTGCCGGTGCTGCGCGTCGCCGACTGGCTGGCGATGCCCGCCGGCGAACGCGACCGCCGGCTGTGGCTGGGTCGCGTGGACGCTGCTGGTGGCGAACAAGCCGGCATGCTGGCGGCGACGTTGCTGCTGACCGGCGTCGACGCCCCCGACGAGGTCGCCGCGCTGCAGCAGTTAGCCGTCGGCGACGACGCGGTCAGCTACGTCGACCGTGTCGCCCGGCTGTCGGCGCTGCTCGGCGAGCTGCGTCGGCACATCGCCGGCTGGGTGGTCGCCGCGCTGGCGGGGCTCATGCTGGTGCTGGCCTGGCGCTATCGCCGCCGCGCCTGGCGGGTCGCCGCGCCGGCGCTGGGTGCGCTGCTCGGTGTGCTCACGTTGTTCGCGATCGCCGGCATACCGCTGAATCTGTTCAGCCAACTGGGTATGCTACTGGTATTGGGGATCGGCCTCGACGCCGGCATCTTCAGCGCCGAGCATGGCCGCCATCCGGCCACCTGGCTGGCGATCACGCTGTCGACGTTGACCAGCGTGCTGGCCTTCGGCCTGCTGGCCTTCAGCGCCACCCCGGCGCTGCATAACCTGGGCCTGACCTGCCTGATCGGCCTGACGCTGGTCTGGCTGCTGGTGCCCTGGGTCCGTTCGCCAGACATGACGACGCGACAGGAGAACGCATGACTAGTCAGCAAGCATTCGACGCTGATGTGATCGTGATCGGCGCCACGTCCGCGGCGGTGCGCTGAGATGCGCTATTCGCGACCGCTCGTCATTGCTGCGCTGCTGGCGCTGCTCGCTGGCTGTTCGCTGGCCCCGCCGCTGCCGCCCGCGCCCAGCCAGCCGGCGCTCGCCGAGCCGGCGACGCTCAAGCGCCAGCTGACCTTCGAGCGCGACGACGACCCCGAGCCGCAGACGCTGATCGCGCTGATCCGCCTCGACGGCAGCGAACTGCGCGCGGCGCTGCTGACCCCCTACGGCCAGCGCCTGGTGACGCTGGTCCAGGATGCCGACGGCAGTCGCTACGTCGCCGGCGACGTGCCGCTCGCCGAGATCGAGCAGCGCCTGCCGCCGGCCGACTGGCTGGCGGCGCGGCTGCAATGGTGCCTGTGGCCCGCCGCGGCGCTGCGCGAGGCGTTCGCCGGCACGCCATGGCGCTTGACGCTGAGCGAGCGCTCGCGGGAGATTCGCTACCGCGATCAGTTGATCGCCCGCATCAGCCCTGCCGACAGTCACGCCGGCACTCGCCAGCCGGTATTGCTCGACGATCGTCAGGGCCACTACCGTTTACGTATCATCCCGCTGAAGGATTCCCCATGAGCGACGCCGCGTTCCGCCGCGTACCCTGCCGACTCTCGCCGCCCGGCGTGGTGTGCAGTCTCGGCGATACCAATGAGCGCATCGCCGAGGCGCTGTTCAATGGCCGCCGCGGGCTCGCGGTCAGCGACGCCTTCACCCCGGGAAGACCGCTGCCGCTGGGCCGGGTCGCGACGCCACTGGCCGATACCCGCGCCTGGCCCGCCGAACATGTCAGTCGCAACAACCGGCTGCTGGCGCTGGCGCTGGAACGGCTCGGGGAACAGCTAGACGCAAGCCTCGAGGCGGGGCTGGCGCGCCATCCCCGCGAACGTATCGGCGTGGTGATCGGCACCAGCACCTCGGGGATCGGCGAGACCGAGGCGGCGCTGGCCACCGCCGGACGCTCGGCGCCGCTGCCCGACGACTTTCGCTACGCCCGCCAGGAGCTCGGCGCGCCGGCGCGCTTCGTCGCCGAACGGCTGGGAATCACCGGCCCGGTGTATGCGCTGTCCACCGCCTGCAGCTCGAGCGCCCGGGCGCTGGCCAGCGCCCGGCGGTTGCTGCTTTCCGGCGAGTGCGACGCGGTGATCGCCGGCGGCGCCGACAGCCTGTGCCGGCTGACCGTCAACGGCTTCGCCAGCCTCGAGGCGGTCAGCGAACGCCCCTGCCTGCCGTTTTCCGCGCATCGCGACGGCATCAATCTCGGCGAGGCGGCGGCGCTGTTCATGGTCACCGCCGAGCCCGGCGGCATCCAGCTCGCCGGCGTCGGCGAGAGCGCCGACGCCTACCATATCTCGGCGCCGCGCCCCGACGGCAGCGGCGCACTGGCGGCCATGCGCGGCGCGCTCGAACAGGCCGGCATCACGCCGCAGCAGGTCGATTATCTCAATCTGCACGGCACCGGCACGCTGCATAACGATCGCATGGAGGCGCTGGCGGTCAGCGCGCTGTTCGCCGCTTCGCCGCCGGCGAGTTCGACCAAGGCGCTGACCGGCCATACCCTGGGCGCCGCCGGCGCGCTGGAAGCGGCGTTCTGCTGGCTGGCGCTGGCGCATGGCCGATTGCCGCGCCACGTCTACGACGGCGTCTACGATCCCCAGCTGGCGCCGCTGGCGCTGGTCGATGACCCCATGCCCGCCCGGGCGCCGCGCCATGCACTGAGCAATTCCTTCGCCTTCGGCGGCAACAACGCCAGCCTGCTGTTGAGCCGGGAGGACTGAATGACTTACGCCTCGCCCCCCGACATCGCCCTCGCCCTGCCCCGACCCATCGCCGAGTATGTCCCCCACGCTGCGGGCATGTGCCTGCTCGACACGCTAATCGCTGCCGATGAACACGGCCTGACCGCCCGGCTCGCGCCGCGCGCCGACGATCTGTTCGCCGAGGCTGCAGGGGCGCCTGCCGCAGGAATGCCTGCCCAGGGCATCCCCGGCTGGGTGGGCATCGAGTGGCTGGCCCAGGCGGTCGCGGCCTGGGCCGGCTGGCAGGCCGCGCAACGCGGCGAGTCGTCGGCGATGGGTGTTCTGGTGGGCAGTCGGCATTACACCAGTTGCAGACCGCACTTTTCGATTGGCGTGACGTTCGAGGTGCGCATTGGCTGCGATTTCGTCGCCGCCAACGGCCTCGGTCAGTTCAGCGGCGAGATCCTGGCAGTGGATACTCCCGGCGCCGCGCCGCTGGCCGAGGGCCGGTTGACCATCTATCAGCCGCCCCAGGACGCCGCCCATGACCCGTGACAACGCCTCGCTCTCCACGACCGCCCGCGTCTCCGGCACGATCCTGGTGACCGGCTCGAGCCGTGGCATCGGCAGGGCGATCGCCCTGCGCCTGGCCCGCGACGGCTTCGACGTGGTGCTGCACTGCCGCAGCCGGATCGCGGAGGCTCAGGCGGTCGCCGAGGAGATTCGCGGGCTGGGCCGTCGAGCCCGCGTGCTGTGCTTCGACGTCACCGAGCGCGCCCAGGCGCGCGCCACTCTCGAAGCCGACATCGCCGAACACGGCGCCTACTACGGCGTGGTCTGCAACGCCGGCATCACCGCCGACGGCGCCTTCCCGGCGCTGACCGACGAGGCCTGGGACAGCGTGATCGACACCAGCCTCGACGGTTTCTACAACGTGGTGAAGCCGCTGGTGATGCCGATGATCCGCCGCCGCGCGCCGGGGCGCATCGTGGTGATGTCGTCGGTCTCGGGGCTGATCGGCAATCGCGGCCAGGTCAACTACAGCGCCGCCAAGGCCGGCCTGATCGGCGCGGTCAAAGCGCTCGCCGTGGAGCTCGCCAAGCGCCGCATCACCGTCAACTGCGTGGCGCCGGGGCTGATCGACAGCGACATGACCGCCGACGGCGACTTCGCCGAGGCGCGCCGGGCGATCCCCATGCAGCGCCTGGGCAGCGCCGACGAAGTGGCCGGCGCGGTGAGCTTCCTGTGCGGCCCCGATGCCGGTTACATCACCCGCCAGACGCTGGCCGTCAATGGCGGGCTGTGCTGACGCAGCTGTCCAGCGACGAGCGACATCGTCAAGTTATCGTCCGTGCAGCCGATAACAGCCAGAGATGAGGTGGGTTCCGCCTCGCCGGAGCCGGGAGCCGGGTGTGACAACACTGATCGTTTTCGTGGTAGTCGCCACGTTATTGCTGGGCGGGCTGGGCATCGTCGCCAGTGCGCCGAGCTGGCCGCTGGCGCCGGACACCCTGGCGCTATTCGGGGTCTATGGCCTGGCGCTGGTCGCCGCCATGGGCCTGGTCGTGCTGCTGGTGGTGATCGTCGCCCAGCAGCGTCACCAGCAGCAGACGCTGATCGAGAGTCTGGCCGGCCAGCAACGCCAGCAGCGCAGTCTCGAGACCGCCCAGTTGATGGAGCGCTTCGTCCATCAGGCCGAAATGCTGCTTGCCAAGGACAGCCTCGATCCCAACAAGCGCAGCGTGCAGCGTTGCCTGGGACTCGATGCGCTGCGTGGCAATAGCGGGCGCGGCGATCCCAACTACCACCGCCTGGCACGGCTCTTCGAATGGCTCGCCGATACCGCCGACGAAGCCCGCAACGACCCTGCGCAGTATCGCTTGATCGAGCCGATCCTGCGCCAGTACGCCGAGATCGCCGACCAGTTGTGCCGGGTCGGCGAAGTCCAGGCGGAACGCCTGGCACCCCTGCTGCAGTTCCAACCCTCGCCGCCGGCGATCGCCGACGAGAGCGCGCTGTAGACCCTGGCGCTCGCCCGGCGGCTCAGTACAGCCGGGTCTGCGGGGTCGGCTGGGTGTGTTCGGCCTTGATCGCCGACCTCGCCAAGCAATGCGTCGACGCCGTTATGGATGACCGCCCGGCTCATGCGGGTCTGGATATCGTGACGCTGAATCATGCTGTTGGCTCCTTGAATAGCGCGGGTACCGTCGGTTGGGCGTTCAACGTAGCAGCAGCAGCGGAATGTCGGCATTGCGCAGCATCGCCGTGGTGGTGCTGCCGACCAGCAACTGGCGGATTCGCGAATGACCGTAGGCGCCCATCACCAGCAGGTCGATGGCGTGCTCGTGCTGGTATTCGTGCAGGCTGGCTTCCACTTCGCCGGCGCGAATCGCCCCGTGGGCCTTGATCCCCGTGTCGTTGAGGATATCGAGCGCCCAGTCGAGCTGGGCCTGGATATCGGCGATATCCGCGCCGATCATCACCACATGGCAGGCCAGGCCCTTGAACAGCGGGCTATCGGCGATCATCTGCACGCCCTTGCGGGTGGTCTTGCTGCCATCGAAGGCGATCATCACCCGCTCGGGCGCGCGATAGCGCTCGGGCACCATCAGGATCGGCCGATGCATCGCCCGCACCACGCGCTCAAGATTCGAGCCCAGATGCTCACTGGCCCGGTGCGCCGACTCGCCGCGCTTGCCCAACACCAGCAGCCGGATGTCGCCGCTGAGTTCGCTCAGCGTCTCGACCAGCTCGCCGTTGCGCTGGCGGGTCTGGGGCTCGGCGACGCCTTCCTGCTGGGCGCGCTGACGGGCCTCGTCAAGCATCAGCCGGCCCTGCTGCTGGGCGACCTTGGCGCGCCGCTCGTCGAGCTGGGCAAGCTCGTCGAGCAGGTGTTCGCGACTGCCCAGGCCGATATTGCCGGACAGGTCGCCGGCCTGCGGTGGCGGATGGTTGTCCAGCACGTGCATGAACACCAATGGCGCAGCCAACCGCTGGCTGGCCCATACCGCGTAGTCGCAGACCGCCGGCGCATAGCCGGAACCGTCGATACAGGCCATGACTTGCTCGCTCATCGCGCGCGTCCTTCCTCTCTGTCCATTTACCTCGTTTCTAACTCATCCGGTGCGCCGTGAACAGCACCCGATACATCCCCGGGACGATCGGAGTCGGCTCACCAGCCTCTCGAGGGCATCCGTCCATGGCTATCCTGCGAAGCCCGGTCGCCTGTGGATCATGCATCGGCCCGGGGCAATCGCTACACAGCCGGATCTGGATCTCCTAGAATTTCGCCATGGCTTACCGTTTAGCCG
This sequence comes from Halomonas sp. IOP_31, assembly GCF_021151495.1. Classification (NCBI taxonomy): domain Bacteria; kingdom Pseudomonadati; phylum Pseudomonadota; class Gammaproteobacteria; order Oceanospirillales; family Halomonadaceae; genus Halomonas; species Halomonas sp. IOP_31. Next base: position 8,148 of record NZ_JAIRBP010000004.1, read on the forward strand.
TGGTCCTGTCGCGAGCGTACTGGAGAGTTCGATGAATCACCCCGAGATTGATGTCGAAAGCATCATTGCGAAGCTGCACAGCACCCGCGACAAGCTGCTCGAAGAGAGTGCCGATAGCACCGACTCGCGTGCCACGGTCATGCTCGACCAGACATCGGTGGGTCGTCTTTCGCGGATGGACGCCATGCAGGCCCAGGCAATGGCCAAGGCCGAAGAGCAAAGACGCCAAGTCACGTTGCGTAAAATCCAGTCTGCACTGGCGAGACTCGAGTCAGGCGAATTCGGCGAGTGCATCGACTGTGGCGAATGGATTTCATTGGCAAGATTGCAATGGGACCCGACCGTACTCAAGTGCATCGACTGCGCAGATTAAGGCCACGCACAGACGTGATTACGGCAAGCCGCTCTATTGCCGGCTGATGCCACGAGCAGCTTCCTGCAGGGGCTTCCAGGCCAGCAACCATCCGATAGCGACCATGGCGACCATCAACAACAATATCGTCGTGAACGCTATGCCGGCATCCAGCAGAAGGCCGAACACCGCAGGCGCCAGGCCTGACGAGAACACCATCCCCGCTGCAAAGACCGAGCGCAGCGTCGCCAGGTTCCTGCTTCCCCATATTTGAATGAGCAGGCTCGTTATAGTCGGCTCCTGCATGCCGGTGACCAGGCCCGACAAGAGCATGTAGGCAAAAATTCCATAGGCATTTTGAAGGCCGACGGCGATCAATAGACCCGCCATCAGCGGGAACAGATATAAACGCGCCATCATTGCCGCACCCAGCCTATCGACCAGACGCCCCGCGATCAGGGCGCCGCATACGCGCCCCGTTGCTGCCAGCGCAAAGCCCACGGCAAAGGCCGAGGGCGTCGCATCGAACTCTCCGACCAGGTCCGCTTGAAATACGAAAATTCCGGTGTTGACTATCCCGATCGACATCATCATCAAGCTGAGCCGCCAGAAGCGCATGTCACTCAAAGGCCGGGGAGACGAGTCGGTGTCGCTTTTATCTGTTTTAGGATGATGCTGATGGGATGGCGTTGGCCAAGTGTCAGTCAAGGTCAATACAGGCAGCCAGATAACCAGCAGTGTCGCCAGCATTACCCACCACACTTCCCTCCAGCCCATGACAAGCAAGGCCCCCGCAATGGCGGAGGGCAGTATCGCCTCGCCGATCGGCATCGCCAGGGTGACCAGTGCAAGCGCGCGGCCACGGGCCTGAGCGACCTGTTTGGCGACAACCGTCGTACCCAGGTGAGTGAACAAGCCCTGGCCACAAAACCGGACCAACCCGAGCCCGATAAGCGCCGTAATGGGCCATGACGTCAGCGTAAGAAGTAGAACCCCCAGCGTCATGGCCAGTACGATAAATGCTGCAAACAGGCGGGCGGGGACCCAGTCCAACGTAGGCCCGATAAAGAAGATCAAGAAACCGGAGATCAGCGTTACCGCTGAGTAGGCCATGCCGAACTGCCCGTTGGTCAGTGCAAAGGTTTCGGAAATGGCCGGTTGGAAGAATCCGACGACGAAGGTCTGTCCCAGGTTTCCCGAAAAGACCGCTATGAAGCAAAGCGCGAGAACTCCCGGATACTGCTTGACGACATCCTTGTAACTCATGATCGAAGCTCCCTGTTAGCGCGCTGCCTGCAGCCTGCTCCCAGAGCAGGCGCTTAGGGCCTTTCCGGACCGCCATCCGGTATTGCACCGCGAGAAGCCCCTTTCGATGGCGCCAGGTCCGATCAGCCGGAACCCCAGCGCCTGTCGAAGCCAGGCCAGGCGATCAACGGATGATCAGGACGGGGACGCTGGCATGGCGGATCATGTCGGTGGTGGTGCTACCCACCAGGCTGGCCCAGGCTGCGGCATCGCATACGGCAGGCGAGAAGCTGGAGCCATCGATACATGCCATTATCTCTCGCATTAGTAGTCGCTCCTTATTATCAGTGGCCGCTCATCAGCTTCTCGACGGCGTCCGGCTTGTCGTGGATGGCGAAGCGATCGACGATGGTCGCGCTGGCCTCGTTGAGGCCGATCACCTCGACGTCGGTGCCCTCGCGGCGGAACTTGATCACCACCTTGTCGAGCGCGCCGACCGCGGTGATATCCCAGAAGTGCGCATGGGTCAGATCGATGCTCACCCGCTCGACGGTTTCCTTGAAATCGAAGGCGTCGGTGAAACGATCCGCCGAGGTGAAGAACACCTGGCCGACCACGCGGTATTCACGGGTACGCCCGTCTTCGCTCATGGCATTGCCGATATACAGCACTCGGCCGACCTTGTTGGCGAAGAACAGCGAGGCCAGCAACACGCCGACGAACACTCCTATCGCCAGGTTATGGGTGACGACCACGACGATGACCGTGGCCACCATGACGATATTGGTGCTCATGGGGTGCTTCTTCAGATCGCGCAGCGATTCCCAGCTGAAGGTACCGATCGAGACCATGATCATCACCGCCACCAACGCGGCCATGGGAATCTGCGACACCCAGTCGCTGAGGAATACCACCAGCAGCAACAGGCCGACGCCGGCGATCAGCGTCGACAGCCGGGTGCGCCCGCCGGATTTGATGTTGATCACCGACTGGCCGATCATCGCGCAGCCGGCCATGCCGCCGAACAGCCCGGCGCCGATGTTGGCGATGCCCTGCCCCTTGCACTCGCGGTTCTTGTCGCTGGGCGTATCGGTCAGATCGTCGACGATGGTCGCGGTCATCATCGATTCGAGCAGGCCGACCACGGTCAGCATCACCGCGTAGGGGAAGATGATCGCCAACGTCTCGACGTTCAACGGCACGTCGGGCCACAGGAATATCGGCAACGTGTCGGGCAGCTCGCCCATGTCGCCGACGGTGCGAATGTCCATGCCGCTGACCAAGTAGACGAGGGTCAGCACCACGATGCAGATCAGCGGCGAGGGCACGGCCTTGCCGATCTTCGGCAGCAGCGGGAACAGGTAGATGATGCCCAGTCCGGCCGCGGTCATCGCATAGACATGCCAGGTGACGCCGGTCAGCTCGGGAATCTGAGCCAGAAAGATCAGGATCGCCAGGGCGTTGACGAAGCCGGTGACCACCGAGCGCGAGACGAAGCGCATCAGCTCGCCCAGATGCAGGTAGCCGGCGACGATCTGCAGCACGCCGGTGAGCAGCGTGGCGGCGAGCAGGTACTCGAGGCCATATTCGCGGACCAGGGTGACCATCAACAGCGCCATGGCGCCGGTGGCCGCCGAGATCATCCCCGGCCGGCCGCCGGCAAAGGCGGTGATCACGGCAATCGAGAAAGATGCATAGAGGCCGACCTTGGGGTCGACACCGGCAATGATTGAGAAGGCGATCGCCTCGGGGATCAGCGCCAGGGCGACGACGATGCCGGCCAGCGAGTCGTTCTTGATGTTGGAAAACCAGGTCTGTCGAAGGGAGCGAATCATTCTCGGTTCCGTTGTTGTCGGAGACGCAGCGCGCAGTCAACGCGGCCCTGAGCCGGCCGCTCCATGAATGGCGATGATCTCTGCACTGAGTGTCGGGCACAGCAAGACGGCGGCGAGCGGAGAATGCCCAAGGCACGCTCACGTCGCGGCGTGCCGGGCACGCGGGGAGGCAGGCGGTTCGCTAGGGTGGACTGCTCGCGGCACTCGAGGGCATGGCCGTGTCGATCCCGTGGTTGGTAGCCGGGTGTGTGCGTCAGCCGTCGAAAGGTTGCGACCTTGGTCTAAAGGCTATCGACGACAAGTGGCGGAGTCTAGCAGCTATCGCCAGCGGCTTCACCCCGCGCGGGGCCGCTTGCCGCGCGTTCGCGACGCCGGTCGAGCAGGCCCTTGGTCATCAGCGTGCCCACTACCAACGCGCCGCCGACGAAGGCCAGCGGCGCAGGCGTCTCACCGAGTAGCCACCACACCCATAGCGTGCCGGTGACGGTTTCCAGCAGCATCAGCAGGCTGACATCGGCCGCCGTCAGATACAGCGGCCCGCGCTGAATCAGCGTGAAGCCCAGCGGCAGCAGCACCAGGCAGAGCAGCGCCAGGTAGCCGGCCTGGGCCGCCGTGGGCACGACCACGGCGTCTCCGGCGGCCAGCCCTGCCAGCCACGCCGCAGCGGCGACCAGCAGCCCCGAGAGCACCAGCATCGGCGTCATGTCGACGCCGGGACGGGTGCGGCACAGCGTGAAGTTCGAGGCCATCGCCAACGCCGCCATCACCGCGAAGGCGTTGCCCAGCCAGGAGCCCGGCCCAGCGTTGGCCAGCACATCCGGAAGGACGGTAACGCCGCGCTCCTCGAGCGTGGCGTCGGCATTCGCGGTGATCGGCCCATTGGCGATTTCAAGAATGCTTTTGGCCCGCACCTGACCGACATTGGCGTCATCGATCTGGTTTTCCAGGGCGGCGAGCGAGCACCAGCACATCGACATCCAGCGCCAGCAGGTCGGCGTTGCTCATGCGCTCGACCCCGGATTCCTCGCACAGCGACGACTCGCAATAGACCATGCCCTTGAGCTCGCGGGTCGCGTGCTTGTGGCGGTAGATCCGCTCCAGCTCGAGCCGCGACAAGGCCTTGGGGTCGACGCACACGCCCCCTTTCGCCCCGCCAAAGGGCAGATCGAGGACGCTGCACTTGATCGCCATCCAGAAGCCGAGCGCGGTCACCTCGTCCGCGGTAACGTCTGGATGAAAGCGGACCCCCCCTTCGCCGGTCCCCGCGTATCGTCGTACTGCACACGCCAGCCCTGGAAGACCTGTAACGAGCCGTTGTCCATGCGTACGGGGATACTTACCTGCAGGGTCAGCGCAGGTTGCGCCAGCCGACGCCGCGTCTCCTCGGCAATATCGAGATCGCTGTAGATCGCCTCCAGGCGAGACTGTGCATCGCCCAGGGTCGTCCGTTCATCGCTCATCACTCGCTCCTTCGAGAGTGTCCGCCGCATCATGCACAGCGGCTGTCCTACCCAATCCTTGCTCTGTCTGCACAGGGTAGGCATATGCCCCTCTTCTCTCCAACGCAATGAATTACGGACCCGCACAAGAACCGGTCCGGCCCGATGGGTTTTGCTCCAGAGAAGAGCGACGCCTATCGTTGTTGTAAACACCTCGATGCCTTGGATGGAATGCCCATGAACGAAGCAGATCAGCAGCGCCTGGCCGCTGGCGAAGCCCTTCTCCCTTCCCTGACCGACATCACGCCGGACAAGGCCGATGCCCAGATTCGCGAGACCTATGAGTCTATACAGACGATACTGCGCGTGCCGTTCAACAATTTTCTCTTCCGTGCACTTGCCAATTGGCCGGATTATTTCGATGGCGCATGGCGCGCATTGGCGCCTGGCGTCGGCACGTACGCATTCGAAGAAGTCGCCGATGAGCTCAGGGCGGCAGCCATACTCGATCCACTCCCCACCGACACGGATTGGTCGGCGCTCGGGGCGCTGGAGGATATCCAACCGTTTACCGACAGCATCCACTACGTCCTGCCCAAGCTCGTACTGCTCGCGACCTGTCTCGACCTTGGGCTCGTTCCCGCTCCGCGTGATAGCGCCATCCTGCCACGCGCCGTAGCGCCCGGCACGCGGGCGCTCGCCATGCTGAGCGAGCAGGAGGCGCCGGCCGATGTAAAAGCGATCTTCGAGGATATAAAGGCTACTCATGCCCACCCGGGGGTCGCCAGTTATTATCGGGGGATCGCCCATTGGCCGGCGTTTCTTTCCACGGTCTGGCAGCAAGTGAAAGCACGCGTCGAATCGGACGATTACCGCGCGCGCAAGAAAGAGATCCTCACGCTTGCTCAACAAGCCGTCGAGCAGCGCCTCGATGCCCAACCGCTGGAAACCGTCACCGGCCTGCCCCGGCCCGATGAGGTCGGCAACATCGCCGCCGTGTTCCGCTATCGGTTCACGACAGACCTGCTACTCGACGTCGGCCTGATCCAGGGCATGCTGGGTGGCCGCCAGGCCGCCATGCGATCTCGCTTCAGTGTCCATCGCTGACCGGCCTCATTCATCTGCAGTGCGAGTTGACGGGTTCGGCTCTTCGACGCGCGTGAGCGACTGCGTCTCGATCGACTTGCGGTGCGAAAATCCTAGGCTTGGCGAGCGAGGATCTTCTCGACGACCTCTCGCATGTCGTCTCCCTTTATGTCCGGCTGGATCCCCACCGGGTTGAGCACCTTGCCCGGCCGCGCGACGAACGCCGTCTGGCAGCCGGCACTCGCCGCACCGGCGATGTCCCACGCGTGTGCCGCAACCATCGTCATCTCGGCCGTGGTGATGCCCAGGCGCTCCGCGACCATCCGGTAGGGTTCGGGGGCTGGCTTGTAGCGCTTTACCTCTTCCACCGCCATGATGGCGTCGAAGCAGTCCGTCAATCCGGCCGATGCCAGTTGCTGCTTCGCCGTGTCCAGGCTGCCGTTGGTCAAGGCGGTGAGGTGCAGGCCATGGTCGCGCAGCGATTGCAATGCCTGCAGCACGTCCGCATGGGGCGGCAGCGTCTTGAGTCCCTCCACCAGTTCCTGTCGCTGAGCGTCGGTCACGTGGATTCCCCGTCGCCGACCGGTCATGGTCAAGGCGCCTTGGACCAGCTCACCGAAGGGCTGGTAGCGGTCGATGACGGTTGCCGTAAGCCAGCTCTCTTCCAGGGTCAGAAACCACTCGACACGCGTACGAGCATCGCCGAACAGCCGCTCGAAGAAAGGATCGAGCGCCGCAACGTCGAGCAGCGTCTCGTTCACGTCGAATATGATATGCCGGGGCATGATGCCTCCTTTCCGCCCATGCGGTGTTGGCATGCGTTTGGCGAACCACTCACCGCAACGCAAATGGAACCACTGGTACAACTAGATCATTCGCCGCGTCCTGGCCAACCGGAATCGTCGTCACTGCTTCGAAGTGAGCGTCTGCGATCGGTGGCAAAAAGAGTTAAATTCATGCAAGAAACCGCCTCCAATGACAACTAGAGTGGAGGAACAGTTGAAGGAACAGCCAAGGAAAAAACGCATGGATGGAGCAACTTCAATCATCAATACCTACACGTCGGCGGCCATCGCATCGCGTACCTCGAGCAGGGCGCGGGCCCGCCGGTGCTTCTGCTGCATGGCATTCCGACGTCCAGCCTGCTCTGGCGCAACGTCATCCCGCCCCTGGCACGCACGCATCGCGTGATCGCGCCGGACCTGCTCAACTACGGCAAGTCCGACAAGCCCGACGATGCCAACGTCTCCATCGAAGCGCAGAGCCGGATGTGCTCTGGGGCGTCACGATCCCTTTCAGAAACCCGAGTACGCGGAGAAGCTCAAAGCGACGCTACCAATACACGCCTCGAATGGGTAGACGCCGCGCACTGGATTACCGAAGAACGCCCGGATGAGGTCGCGGAAATTCTGGGTCGTTTCCTGAAAGCGCGATAACGCCAGCATCCCCGGCCGTATGGCCCAAATGACGAAAAAAGTTACGGAAGAACAGGAAGGCAAGGATGTCGATCAACCAGACGCTGCGCAAAGCGGCAGGATGCGCCCTCGTCGGCGGAGTACCGCCGACTGTTCAATACCAATTTCTGGGGTGTCGTTTTCGGCTCGCCCGCCGCCCGCAAACATTTGCGGCAATACGGGGGCGCGATCATCGCGGTGGGTAGCGCCGCTTCCGAGTTCGCGCTTCCGGTTCAGGGCATGTACTCGGCGTCCAAGCATGCGATCAAAGGGTTCATCGATGCCTTTCGGCTCGAAACCGAGCAGGAGCGGGCACCCATCGCGGTGACGCTGATCAAGCCCGCCTCGATCGACACGCAGCTTCCCGATCATGCCGTCAACTATTAGGTCCTCAAGCCGGACACCTCTCACATGCTGCGATGGCGCGCAGCGCGCTGTTCGAGACTGGCTTTCTTTTCCTCGATCAGGCTGTCGGCCTTGCGCGGATTGTCGTGATTGGTTTTAACCAGATCAATGAAGTCATCCCCGCCACGGATCACATCGATAGCGTCGTTTTCGAGACCGGCCACCAGCGCGTCGGCGACCGCTTCGGGCGTCTCGTAGCCCGCTTTATCGCCGGAGTCGGCCGTCTCCATCATCGGCGTATCCGTGGCACTGGGGTAGACGGTCATGACGTGTACGCGCTCATCGGAGAGTTCCCGCCGCAGGGCCTCGCCAAACCGCGCAAGCCCGCCCTTGGTCGCGGCATAAGGCGCATAGAAAGGCATCCCGACCAGACCGATGGAAGACGAAACATTGACGATAACGGCCGCTTCACTCTGGCGCAGGCTGGGCAAGGCGGCGCGAATGAGCAGTATCGGTGCGATGAGATTGACTTCCACTTGCTTGCGTATATCGCCGGGCTCGATCGTTTCTAGCTCGCCCGCACTCACGCTCCCCGCGCTATTGACGATGCCATCCAAACCGCCGAAATGCGCAACGATCTGGCGCAGGGTGCTTTGCTGCCAGGTTTCGTCGCTGACGTCTCCGGCCAATACCAAGGCCTCGCCGCCGGCCTCTCGTACCAGGCGCGCCGTCTCTTCGAGGGGTTCCTTGCGTCGGCCCGATAGCGTCAACCGCGCGCCCTTGCGTGCCAGCGCCACGGCGGTGGCACGGCCGATGCCGCTACCGGCGCCCGTGACGAAAATCGATTTCCGAGTAATATGCATGATCAATCTCCTTGAAAGTTGGATGCCCTACCTGGCTTTTCATGCGCAGGTCAGCGGTCGCGGACAACTGCGCCTAACAAGGCAAGTTAGCCTAGACCTCGGTGATATCGCCAATCCAACTCAACGCCAGCCTGGCGAGCTGTACAACGCGGCTCCGCCCCACTGCTATTTTGATGAATAGGTTTGAAGGACAGGCCCCGCCCGGCCACTCGCGGCGGACCATCACGGACGACCACCAACACGGCTGGAATACCCATGAATGAGACTTCGCATGACCACACACTAGTACGCGTACTCGCGCGGGGCGACGTACTGGCGCTGGCCTTCGGCGCCATGATCGGCTGGGGCTGGATCGTGCTGACCGGCAACGCGATCCTCGATGGCGGCAGCCTCGGCGCCATCCTCGCCTTCATCCTCGGCGGCATCGCCGTGCTGCTGGTGGGGCTGACCTACGCCGAGCTGGCCGCGGCGATGCCCAAGGTCGGCGGCGAGCACGTCTACAGCTACCGCGCGCTGGGGCATTTCGCCTCCTTCCTGTGCACCTGGAGCATCGTGCTGGGCTACGTCAGCGTGGTGTCGTTCGAGGCGGTGGCGCTTCCCACCGTCTTCGAGCAGTTGCTGCCCGGCTACGATGTCGGCCTGTTGTGGACCGTCGCCGGCTGGGACGTCAAGGCCACCTGGGTGGCGGTGGGCGTGATCGGTTCGCTGGCGATGATGGCCATCAATTACCTCGGCATCAGCACGGCGGCGCTGGTCCAGAAGCTGGTCACCGGGCTGATCCTGGTCGTCGGGGTATTGTTCATAACCGGTGCGCTGTTCGCCGGGGACGGCGTCAACATGGCCCCGCTGTTCAATCACCAGGCCAGCGGCGGCTGGGCCGGCGGGATCATGGCGGTGCTGGTATTGGTGCCGTTCTTGTTCGTCGGCTTCGACGTGATTCCCCAGGCTGCGGAGGAGATCGACCTGCCGTTTCGCGATATCGGCAAGGTGCTGATCATCGCGGTGCTGATGGCGGTGGCCTGGTATTCGCTGATCATCCTCGGCACCAGCCTGATGCTCGACCACGAGGCGCTCACCACGAGTTCGCTGAGCGTGCCGGACGCCATGGCCGCGGTCTTCGCCAGTCCGTGGGGCAGCAAGCTGATGGTCCTGGCGGGCATTGCCGGGATCATCACCAGTTGGAACGCCTTCTACATCGGCGGTTCGCGGGCGATCTACGCGCTGGCTCACGCCGGCATGCTGCCCGCCTTCCTCGGCAAGCTGCACCCGATCTATAAAACGCCCACCAATGCCATCGTGATGATCGGCGCACTGTCGAGCATCGCCCCCTTCCTGGGCCGCCCGGCGATGGTCTGGCTGGTCGATGCCGGTGGGCTGGGCATCGTGATCGCCTATTTGTTCGTGGCGCTGTCGTTCATGGTGCTGCGCTCGCGCGAGCCGCAGATGGAGCGGCCGTTCCGGGTCGCCGGAGGCAAGCTGGTGGGCGGTCTCGCCGTGGTGCTGTCCTTCGCCATGGCCTGCCTGTACCTGCCCGGCAGCCCCTCGGCGCTGACCGCGGTCGAATGGCTGGTGTTCGGCGGCTGGATGGTCTTCGGGCTGGCCATGTACCTGTATGCCCTGCGCCGCTATGGTCGCGCCTACAGCGATGAGGCGATGCAGCGCGTCTATGGACGCTGACGCTCAGGCGCTGCAGGGTCATCGGTCGGGGGCGTGGCGTGCTCGCCGCGCATCGCGCGGAACGCCTCCATCACGTCCAGCGGCAACGGAAAGACGATCGTCGAGGCGTTCTTGGCGCTCATGTCGCTCATCGTCTGCAGGTAGCGCAACTGCAGCGCCGCCGGGTTGGCCGACATCACGTTGGCCGCCTCGAGCAGCTTCTGCGAGGCCTGCAGTTCGCCCTCGGCATGAATCACCTTGGCGCGCCGCTCGCGTTCGGCCTCGGCCTGACGGGCGATGGCGCGGATCATGCTCTCGTCAAGATCGACGTGCTTGATCTCGACGTTGACCACCTTGATTCCCCAGCTTTCGGTCTGCACGTCGAGGATCTCCTGGATGTCGTCGTTGAGCCGATCGCGCTCGGAGAGCATCTCGTCGAGATCGTGCTTGCCGAGCACCGAGCGCAGCGTGGTCTGGGCCAGCTGGCTGGTGGCGGTGGCGAAGTGCTCGACCTGGATGATCGCCTTCTCGGGATCGACGACGCGAAAGTACAGCACCGCGTTGACGCGCACGGTGACGTTGTCCTGGGAGATCACGTCCTGCTCGGGCACGTCGAGCGTGATCAGCCGCAGATCGACCACCTGCATCTTCTGGATCACCGGCACGATCAGGAACAGTCCCGGGCCCTTGACCGCCTGGAAACGCCCGAGGAAGAACACCACCCCGCGCTTGTACTCGGGGAGGATGCGAATCGATGCCGCGATCAGCAGGATCAACAGCACGATCGGCACAAGATAGTAAAGCATCATGTCGGACCTCCTGGTTTCGGCCGTGAAAGAGCATTCGATGCGGGTGTTTCCTGCGTGGATACGCCAGGCTCGGTAGTAACCTCGACGGTCAGCCCGTCGACCGCGACCACGCGCAACCGCTGGCCGGCACGCACCGGTCGATCGCTGCGCGCGTTCCAGCGCTCGCCACGCAACCGCACGTGGCCGCGCCCCTGTTCGGGCGTACCGAAAGCGTCCAGCGCGGTGGCCTCGGCGCCGATCAGCTCGCTCTGCCCGGCACGCGGAGGGCGGCGCCGCAGACGCATGAAGCGCAGCATCACCCACAGCATGAACCCCGAGGCGGCGAGCGCCACCCCTCCGATCAACGGCAGCGACACCGCCAGGTTGCGATCGTCCATCAGCATCACCGAGCCTGCCACGAAAGCGACGATACCGCCGATGCCCAGCACCCCGAAGCTGGGCATCATCGCCTCGCCGACGATCAGCGCCAGACCCAGCAGGATCAGCCCCAGCCCGGCGTAGTTGATCGGCAGCACCTGGAAGGCGAACAGCGCCAGCAGCAGGCTGATGCCGCCGACCACCCCGGGCACCAGCATGCCGGGATTGATCAGCTCGAAGACCAGGCCGTAGAAGCCCACGATCATCAGCAGGTAAGCGACGTTGGGATCGCTGATCACGCTCAGCAGCTTGGTGCGCCAGTCAGGATCGAAACGTTCGAGGGACAGCCCGGCGGTTTCCAGGCTGCGCGTGCCGTCGGCCATCACCACCTCACGGCCGTCGATGCGCTCCAGCAGTTCGGCAACGTCGCCGGCGATGACCTCGATGACGTTGGCATCGAGCGCCTCGCGGGCGGTCAGGTTGACGGCATCGCGCACCGCGCGTTCGGCCCACTCGGCATTGCGCCCCTGGCGCTCGGCAAGGCTGCGAATGTAGGCCACCGCGTCCTCGAGTACCTTGCGCTGCATGGCGGTGTCGCCGCGCCGCGGGCCTTCATCCTCAGCCTGGTTGCCGCTGGCATCGCCCTCGTCCGCGCTCTCATCGGGCTGTTCGCCGCCGCCGATACGCACCGGCGTCGCCGAGCCCAGATGGGTGGTCGGCGCCATCGCCGCGACATGGCTGGCATATACCAGATAGGTGCCGGCGCTGGCGGCACGCGCGCCTTCGGGGGCGACGTACACCGCCACCGGCACCGTTGATGCGAGCATCGCGCTGATCATGTCGCGCATCGCCACGGCCAGCCCGCCGGGCGTATCGAGGCGCAGTACCACCAGCGCCGCACCGTCGCGCTGGGCCTTTTCCAGGCCGCGCTGAAAGTAGTCACTGGTCGCCGGACCGACGCTGCCTTGCAGCGTCAATACCAGCGCATGGCGCTGGGTTTGGGACGGCTGCTGGGCGCTCGCCGCCCAGGCCAGCAGCATCGCGCCCAGCAGGCAGGTCAGCCAGAGCAGGCGGCGATAACGGCTGGAGTCCGGGTCTCGTGGCGACATGACTTCCCCGTGCAATCGAGTGATGCTGTGTTCAGACTAGCCCAGCGCGACCGTCATCAGCCAATCGGGCGCCGCAAGATCACTGGCGAGTGCGGGCCCGCTCGTAGAGCGCCGTCGGACCGTCTTCGTCGCTTTCCGTGGACTCGGCATCGCTCCGGGCAGCGCTCGTTTGGCCCGTGCCGCTGTCATTGCCGGCGTCCGAACCGTCTTCACCACCACCCCCGGCCACCTCGGAAAGCGTCTCGAGCGGCGAGGAAACCAGGTTCTCGAGCGCCTCGCGGATCGCCTGGCCGGCGACACTGCCGAAATCCACCGAACCGGGATTATCCAGCGGGAGACGCATGGGGATGTCGAGCTCGATGACGCCATCGTCGTTCTTCAGCACGCCGATCAATGTCTTGAGCGGCAGATCGGTGGCCGAGGCGTCGACCTCTTCGCCGAGTTGCAACTGACGCAGGACGAGATGGTTCTGCGCCTCTAACCGGCCCTGCTCGAGTCGATAATCGAGATCCAGCGTCGCCTGGCCCTGCTCGATCGCATAGCCGCCGAACGCGCGCAGATAAGGCGCAAAGGTTTTCAGGTCGAGGCGCTCGAAGTGCAGGTTGAGGCGGCCGCTCAAGGTATCGCCCAGCGGGTCGAAGGCACCCTCGATACGCAGCGGCGAGCCATCGGCCACCTGGCCCTTCAGCGACAGCTGGCCGTCGCCTTCCCGGCCGGAATTGATGTCACGCCACTCGCCGGTCAAGGCCGAGAAATCGATGGTGAACGGGCGCGGCAGGTGACGGTCGCTGAAAGCCACGGCGCCCTGCTCGATGGCCAGGGTGTCGATCGCGTAGCGCATGCCGGCGCCTCCCGAACCATCGTTCGGCGGTCGCCAGGCATCGAGATTGGTGTCGAGTTGCTCGTCGATGGTCACCCTGAGCCAGGGGGCCTCGAGCGTCACTCGCTTGGCGGTCAGCTCGGGCTGCGCACTGGCGAACGTCAGCCCCTCCACGGCGAAGCGCTCGGCGCGGGCGATGGGATCGCCGTCCTCGGGGTCGCGCATCTGGAGACCCTCGATTGCCCCGGCGCCGGAGACCCGCGTGCCGGCATCGCTGGCCCGGCCCGCACGCAGGCGAATCTGCGCGCCCAGCTCGCCCGCCGCCGGCTGGGCGCGAACCACGTGGGCCAGGTAGCCCGACAGCGTGGTCAGCGGCACCTGCTCGGCGCTCAGATCGACATCCAGCGTCCATGGCGAGAAGCCCATCTCGCCCTCGCCGTTGAGAGTGCCGCCGTTCCAGTCCGCCTGGCCGCTCAAGCCGAAGGGCCGCTGCGCGGTGTTGTCGTAGTCGCGGGCCTCGAGCTCGAGGCCCTTTAGAGTCAGCGTCAACGGCCGGTCTGGCCGCCGGTTGATCCAGTCCAGCCGGCCATCGCTGACGTTGAGCCGAGCGATACGTAGCTGCATCGATTCTTTATTGCCGCCGCTGCTGCCGCCGAACAGCTGGGCCAGGTTCCATTCGCCGCTCGAGCGCCAGATCAGTTGCAGCCTCGGCGCCTTAAGATCGATCCGTTCGAAACGCCAGCCTGCGGCGGTCAGCGAGTGCCAGTCGAGCGTCGCCACCACCCGGCGACTGGCGAACACCGGGGTATCGCCCTGGCCGGCAATGCTCAACCCCTCCAGCGTTACCCGCGAGCGCCACGGCGTGATGGCGACATCCTCGATATCCACCTGACGGCCGGTCTTGTCAGCCAGCATCCGGCTGAAACGCTGGTCGATATACGCCGGCAACACCCACAGCCAGACGACCAGCAACAGCGCCACGAGCGCCGCCAGCACGACCAGAACCACGCTGACGCGGCGTCTGACGAGCTTCAGCTTGCCCGGAACTCGAAGATTCATGAGCAGAACAGGTTCATTGACTGAATGCCGACGCCAGCTCGCCGAGATCGGCGACGGTCATGTCGGGTTCGCCGCCCCAGGGGTCGAACGGTGCCTCGGCGCTGCGCCGTACCCATACGGCACGCAGGCCGGCGTGCTTGGCGCCGATCACGTCGAAGGGATTGCTGGAGACCAGCCAGGTGTCGTGGGCGTCGGCTTCGATACGTTGATGAAGATGGGCGTAGACCGCCGGATCCGGCTTGAAGCGCTTGAGCTCCTCGACGCTGACGATATCGTCGAAACGATCGAGCACCCCGGCCTGATCAAGCAACTGGCTGACCGCCTGGCGGCTGCCATTGGAAAATGCCACTCGCTGCATCCTGAGTTGCCCGAGCCGTTCCAGCGCCGGCGCGACGTCGGCAAACGCCGGCAACTGGCCATAGGTAGCCATCAGCCGTTCCTTGTCGGTGTCGGACAGCCGTGTACCCAGCGCCCGGTCGACGAATTCCAGGGCCTCGCGGGTGCATTGCGAGAAATCGACGAAGGCACCCATCAGGCCGCGACGAAAAGCGTATTCGAGCTGCTTCTCGCGCCAGCGCTGCGAGAATTCGCCGGCACGCTCGCCGATCCGCCGGCTCAGTTCCTCGACCACGCCGTGGGTGTCGATCAAGGTACCGTAGACATCGAAAGCCAGTGCGCGCTTGCTCATGGGTCGTCCTTATCACGCTTGCCTGAATTGCTGGAGAATCTCCAATCTCTCTCAAACTGGTCGTTTTTTCGAGTCACGACAAGCCGATTGACCTGAAAGTCACTTGCACGAACACTTCTAGAGATTGTATAAAATCTACAACATTTTGGTCGCTCATTCATTCGGCCCTTGCCGCATGCGTCATGGACCCGCCAGAGCAGAGGAAAGCGTGCATGAAATGCATCCATGTCATCGATTCCCACACCGGAGGCGAACCGACGCGTCTGGTGATGGACGGCTTCCCGGCCCTGCCGGGCGAAACCCTGGTCGAAAAGCGCGACGCCTTGCGGGAATCCCATGACCACTGGCGTCGTGCCTGTCTGCTCGAGCCGCGTGGCAACGATGTTCTCGTCGGTGCGCTCTATTGCGAACCCGTTTCACCGGGCGCGACCTGCGGCGTGATCTTCTTCAACAACACTGGCTATCTGGGCATGTGCGGTCACGGCACGATCGGCCTGGTGGCATCGCTGCAGCATCTCGGCCTGATCCAGCCCGGCGATCACAGGATCGATACCCCCGTCGGACCGGTCAGCGCCACGCTGCACGAAGACGGCGCGGTGACGGTACGCAACGTCCCCGCCTACCGCTATCGCCAGCGCGTCCCGGTCGAGGTGCCCGGCTACGGCGTGGTGCATGGCGATATCGCCTGGGGCGGCAACTGGTTTTTTCTGGTCGGCGAGCATGACCAGACGGTGACGCTGGCCAACGAAGAAGCACTGACAGCCTTTACCTGGGCGATCCGCCAAGCGCTCGATACGCAGGCAATCAGCGGCGAGAACGGCGGCCACATCGACCACATAGAGCTGTTCGCCGATGACGTCGCCACCGACGCCGATACCATTACACCGGCCGACAGTCGCAACTTCGTACTCTGCCCGGGCAAGGCCTATGACCGTTCCCCCTGCGGCACCGGTACCAGCGCCAAGCTGGCCTGCCTGGCGGCGGACGGCAAGCTGGCCCCCGGCGAGACCTGGGTGCAGGCCGGCATCACCGGTAGCCGCTTCGAAGGACGCTACGAGTGGCGGGACGATCGAGTACTGCCCTCCATCACCGGCAACGCTTACGTCACCGCCGATGCCACGCTACTGATCGACGACAACGACCCGTTTGCCTGGGGCATCACCGCGTCATAGCAACGCTTCGAGACACTGTTCCGACCACAATACTCAGAGATTCCAGAGGACAACCATGAACCACTCCATCTTCTCCGGCTGTATTCCCGCCTTGATGACCCCGTGCACGGCCGACCGCGCACCGGATTACGATGCGCTGGTCGCCAAGGGGCGCGAGCTCGTCGATCTCGGCATGCGCGCCGTGGTCTACTGCGGCTCGATGGGCGACTGGCCGCTGCTCAGCGAAGCCGAGCGTCAGGAAGGGGTGACGAGGCTGGTCGCCGCCGGCGTGCCTACCATCGTCGGCACCGGCGCGGTCAACTCAAAAGAAGCGGTCTCTCACGCCACCCATGCCGCCAGGGTCGGCGCGCAAGGGCTGATGGTGATTCCCCGCGTGCTCTCCCGCGGCACCGCACCGGCCGCTCAGAAGGCGCACTTCGCGGCGATTCTGAACGCCGCCCCCGAGCTGCCGGCAGTGATCTACAACAGCCCGTACTACGGCTTCACCACCCGTGCCGAGCTGTTCTTCGAGTTGCGTCGCGAGCACCCGAATCTGATCGGTTTCAAGGAGTTCGGTGGCGCCGACGATCTGCGCTATGCGGCGGAGCACATTACCTCCCAGGACAACGATGTCAGCCTGATGATCGGCGTCGACACCCAGGTCGTCCACGGCTTCGTCAACTGCAACGCCACCGGCGCGATCACCGGGGTCGGCAACGCGCTGCCCCGGGAAGTACTGCAACTGATCGCGCTGAGCCAGAAAGCCGCCAAGGGCGACGTCGAGGCGCGACGCCTGGCCCACGAACTGGAATCCGCGCTGGCGGTGCTCTCCTCCTTCGATGAGGGGGTCGACCTGGTGCTCTATTACAAGCAACTGATGGTGCTCAATGGCGACAGCGCCTACGAGCTGCACTTCAACGAGAGCGATGCCTTGAGCGAAGCACAGCGGCGTTACGTCGAGACTCAGTACGCGCTGTTCCGCGAATGGTATGCGCAGTGGTCGGCCCAGACCAGCGCCGCCTGAAAAGTCGGCGTTCGATTTTTGGATTGGATACAATATCCGAAAATCAACGGGATATTCGCTAACCATGGCAACTTTCAAGACCCGAGCCCAGCACGTCGCGGACGACCTGCGCGAACGTATTCTCGGCGGCGAATTCAAGGGCGGCTCCCAGCTGCGACAGGACGCGCTGGCCAGAGATTACGACGTCAGCCGCATTCCCGTCAGGGAGGCACTGCTGACCCTGGAGTCCGAGGGGCTGGTGGAGTTCCACGCCCATCGCGGCGCGTTCACCACCGAGCTCTCCGTGGCCGCGATTCGCGAGCTGTTCGATCTGCGCATTCTGCTCGAGACATACGTACTGCGCTACGCGATCCCCAATCTGACGGCGGCGGATCTCGATCGTGCCGAAGGCATTCTTCGCCAATACGATGCAGCGCTCGATTCCGGCAGTCAGATCGACAACTGGAGCGACTACAACTGCGCGTTTCACCACGCCTTGTATGCCTCCTCCGCGCTGCCCGAAACCCTGGCCATGGTTGGTCAGTTGAACACCAAGGCGGGACGCTATATCCGCATGCAATTGCTCTATACCCGCGAGATCGAGAAGGCCGAACAGGAACACCGCGAGCTCTTGCAGCTGGCTCGGCAGGGCAACATCGACCAGGCCTGTCAGCTACTGGAAACTCATATCAAGGACGCCGCGGAAGGCATCGCGGCGGTGCTGGACAAGAGCCTGCGTAGCGCGTGAGCCATTACTCGTTCGTTATCGCCCTGGTCATGAGGTAGCGCATGTCGGACCCATCCCATTCGGCGTCGGCCGATATCGATATCGTCGTCGTCGGTGCCGGCCTCGTCGGCGTGACCAGCGCTCTGGCGCTGGCGCGTCAGGGGCACCGCGTACTGGTACTCGATACCCAGGAGCCGGGGCGCGGCGCCTCCTACGGCAATGCCGGCCATCTGGCCACCGAACAGGTCTTCCCGATCGCCGATGCGTCGATTCTGAAATCCCTGCCCGGCATGCTGATGGATCCGATGGGCCCGCTGCGGCTGGACTGGAAATATCTGCCCCGCGCGCTGCCGTGGCTGACGCAGCTGGTACTGAACCTGCGACCAGCACCGTTCCGCCAGAGTGTGGCCGGCATCCGCGCCCTCAACGAGCGCAGCCTGGCGGCGTGGCAACGCCTGCTGGCGTCGGTCGACAGCGTTCATCTGCTGAAAGTGGGTGGGTCGCTGCTGGTCTACGAAAAACCCGAGTCACGTCAGAAACTCGCAGCGCTCGAGTCGCGCATGCGCGAACAGCAGGTGCCGGTCGAGTGGTGGGAGCGCGAAACGATCCAGCGCGCGGCACCGCAGCTTTCGGAGGATCTGCTCGGCGGGTTGTTCTTTCCTGCCACAGGACATGTGCTGGATCCCTGGCGGGTTGTCACCACACTGGTGGAAGCGGCCCGCCGCCAGGGCGTGCGCTTCGCCCAGGAGACGGTGCGCTCGGCGCAAGTCGTCGAGTCCGGCGTTCGACTCGTCACCGACAGCCAACAGCTCGTGGCCCGCCAGGTGCTCATCGCCTGCGGCGCGCATTCGGCAGCGTTGACCGCCCAGCTCACCGGCAAGCGCGTGCCGCTGGATACCGAGCGCGGCTATCACCTGATGCTGCCTCGCGAACACAATCGGTTGCCCTTCGCGGTCACCTCGCTGGAACGCCGCTTCATCATGACGCCGATGGAAACCGGGCTCAGGCTCGCCGGTACCGTGGAATTCGCAGGACTGCACGCACCGCCCAACATGGCGCGGGCATGGCAGTTGCACCACCTGAGCCGAGGCCTGTTCAAGGCCGATCTCGACGTCGAGGGCGCCACGCCGTGGATGGGCTTTCGCCCCTCGCTGCCGGATTCGTTGCCGATCATCGATCATGTGTACGGCGGCCGCGTACTGCTGGCCTTCGGCCATCACCATCTGGGACTGACCCAGTCGGCGATCACCGCCGAGCTGATCGCCGATCTAGCCGGGCCAAGCGAGCATGGCGCGCCCGTCACGTCAATCGATCGAGAGAACCTGCCACCGCTCGAACCCTATCGACTCGCCCGCTTCGGTCAAGCGGGCAGTCGATATCGATAGTCGGTATCGACAGAAAGCATGGTGTCAGAACGTAACTTTCCATGGCAGGATGAAAAAACCGCATTCAACGCGGCCCAAGCTCGGAAGGGCGCAACGTCCGACCCCTTTGCAGTACGAACAAACAAGTAACAATAAGCGCTAAAGGGAGTAATCGCTGTATGGATAAATTTCTCAAATTGATGGCCTCCGCGGCCATCGTCAATCTCGCCACCGGCTCTCTTGCCATGGCGCAGGAAGACCCCATCACACTGGGCGTTCAGGTACCGACGACCGGCTCCGAAGCGACCTACGGCAAGGATATGTTCAATGCCATATCGCTGGCTGCCGACGAGATCAATGCCGACGGTGGGTTGCTGGGCGGCCGCCAGATTGAGCTGGTGACCGGCGATACCGCCTGTGATCCGCAGCAATCGGTCAACGCGGCCAGTCGCCTGGCGTCACAGGAAGTCGTCGGGGTGGTGGGCGGGTATTGCTCCGGCGCCACGCAGCCCACGCTCAAGATCTACGGTGACGCCAATATCCCGTTCGTGATCGTGGCGGCCAATTCGACGCAACTGATCCCGGCCAATCCGGGCAACGCGGTGATGATCAACTCGACGGGCAACGATCAGGCCAAGACCGCTCTCGACTTCTTTGAAGGCAAGGGCATCGAGAAGCTGGCCATCGTCAATCAAGGGGATGCCTATTCCCAGGACCTGGCCAACCTGACCCGCGATGCCTGGACCAAGGCAGGCCACACCGTCTCGGCCTTCGAATACGTCAACAAGGGCGAGCAGGACTTCTCCGCGCTGGTCAACAAGATTCGCGGCTCCGGTGCCGAGGCCGTATTCTGGACCGCCTATTATGCCGACGGTGGCCTGCTGATCCGCCAGCTGCGTCAGCGCGGTTTCCAGGGCACCATCGCCGTGGGCGATGGCTCCAACTCGCCGGAACTGTTCAATATCGCCGGCCAGGCCGCCGAGGGCGTGTTCGCCTTCTCCAACCCCACCGCCGACTTCCTGCCGGCCGCCCAGCAGTTCATCAGCGACTATCGGTCCACGTTCGATAACGCGCCGGGGCCGTATGCGCCACTCGCCTACGATGGCCTGCAGTTGATGGTCTGGGCCATCAACCAGGCCGGCTCGACAGACGCCGATGCCATCATCAAGGCGCTGAACAGTGCCGATGGCCAGGAGTGGCTGGCCGGCCCGATCTCCTTTACCCCGCAGCATACGCTGGCACGCAGTAACTTCGTGGTCCTCGAAGGTCAAGGCGGCAAGTGGACCCGCTACGAAAAATAACGGCTAGCTTTCCGGCTCGAGCTTTAGCTCGAGCCGGAGATGACGATACGCGTCGCGGAAAATGACGTTGCTGAAAATGACGTAGTGCAACCTGTTCGTCCGCCCTTTCCGCTGTCCAGAGATGCACGCTCATGACCTGGTACGATTCCTTTCTACAGCAGCTCGTTGACGGGCTGGTGCTGGGCTCTTTCTATGCCCTGGTGGCGCTCGGTTACACCATGGTGTTCGGAGTCATCAAACTGCTCAACTTCGCCCACGGCGATCTCTACATGACCGGTGCCTTCGTCGGCTTCGGCGGACTGTCGCTGGTTTCTGGATTTCTCGGCGCCGGCTGGCTCGGCATCTTCGTCGCCATGCTGCTGGCAATGCTGGCGGTCGGATGTCTCGGCGTGCTGATCGAGCGGGTGGCCTATCATCCCATGCTTGGCGCGCCGAGGCTGTCGATCCTGATTACCGCACTGGCCGTTTCGCTGGTGCTGCAGAACGCGGCACTGGCACTGACCGGCGGCCAGTACACCGCGTTTCGCACCGAGCTTGGGTTCGGCGGCTTGAACCTGGGGAACCTGTTTCTCTCCTACAACCAGATCGTGCTGGTCGCGACCGCCGCGGTATTGATGATCGCGCTCGAGCTGTTCGTCTCCAAGACGTTGTACGGGCGTGCCATGCGTGCGGTCTCCATCGACAAGGACATGTGCCGAATGATGGGAATCAACGTCTCCGCCGTCATTGCGGTGACGTTCTTCATCGGCTCTGGTCTGGCAGCGGCTGCCGGCACCATGGCGGGCGCGTACTACGGCAGCATCTGGTACTTCATGGGCTTTCTGATCGGGCTCAAGGCCTTCACTGCCGCAGTGATCGGGGGGATCGGCAGCATCACCGGGGCGATGCTCGGCGGCCTGATCCTGGGATTGCTGGAATCCTTCGGGACGCACATTCCCTTTATCGGCAGCGAGTGGAAAGACGTCTTCACTTTCTCGATCCTGATCCTGGTGCTGGTGTTCAAGCCCACCGGCCTGCTGGGCAAATCCGAAGTGGAGAGGATGTGACATGGACAAACATTCGCTATCCACGCCGTCGGATGCCGACGAGCCGCAGTCACGCAATCCGTTTCAACGCCTGTATGCGGCCTTCGAGTCGCCGGGACGACGGCGTGCGCTGCATGCGGTGATTCTCGTGATCCTGATTGTCACGCCGTGGATCTCGAGTCAGTACACCACGGTGATCCTGACTAACGCATTGCTCTACGTGGTGCTCTGTCTGGGACTGAATATCGTGGTCGGCTATGCCGGACTGCTCGATCTCGGCTACGCCGCTTTCTTTGCTGTCGGCGCTTACACCGCGGGCATTCTGACCCAGCAGTTCGGCGTCAATTTCTGGGCGGCGATTCCCTTCGCGCTGATGGCCGCAGCACTCGCCGGCGTGATTATCGGCGGGCCGACGTTACGCCTGCGCAGCGACTACCTGGCCATCGTGACGCTGGGCTTTGGCGAGATCGTGCGGTTTTCCGCGCGCAACCTGGAGATCACCGGCGGCGCCAGCGGTCTGTCACAGATTCCGGAGCCATCGCTGTTCGGTTGGTATATCGACAGCTCGATCGACTTCTACTATGTCTTCGCGGTGCTGGCGGTGCTGGCCTACATCGCCAGCCAGCGGCTGTTCGATTCCCGCCTGGGGCGAGCATGGCTCTATGTGCGCCACGACGAGGACGCCGCCGAGGCGATGGGAATCAATCGGGTCACAACCAAGCTGGCGGCGTATGTCATCGGCGCTATCTTCGGGGCGATTGGGGGCATCTTCTTCTCGGTCAATCTGGGTGCCATCTCGCCGGAGAGCTTCAGCTTCCAGCAGTCGGTACTGATTCTGCTGGCAGTGGTGCTTGGCGGCATGGGCAAGATACCCGGCGTCATATTGGGGGCGTTTATCGTGGTCCTCGGTCCTGAATTGCTGCGGGATTTCGGCACCTTGCGATTGTTGATATTCGCGGTGCTGTTGTTGCTGATCATGCTGTTCCGGCCGAGCGGTATCTGGCCCGAGAAGCGTTCCTAGGGGGAAGCGATGCTGCTGCAACTGAAACAGGTGTCGCTGAGCTTCGCCGGCAACACCGTACTGCATGATGTCAATTTCGGCGTCGACGCGGGCCGGATCCACAGCCTGATCGGCCCCAATGGCGCCGGCAAGACATCGATGTTCAACGTGATCACCGGCTTCTATCGCCCTCAGCAAGGCGAGATCACGCTGGATGGCGAGCCCATCGTCAAGCGCAAGCCACATGCCGTGACGCGCCTGGGTATCGCGCGCACGTTCCAGAACGTGCGACTGTTTCGCGAAATGTCGGTGCGCGAGAACGTCATGGCGGGACAGCACTGTCGCAGCCGAGCCGGTGCGCTGGCGGCCATCCTGCGACTGCCGAGCCAGCGCGCCGAGGAGCGCCGAATTCTCGAGACCAGCCTCGAGTGCCTCGATTTCGTGGGCCTGACGGGACATCAGGATCGGCTGGCGACCAATCTCGCCTACGGCCATCAGCGACGTGTCGAGATCGCCCGCGCTCTGGCCACCGAACCCAAGCTGTTGCTTCTCGACGAGCCGGCGGCGGGTCTCAACAGCGGCGAGAAGCAGGCGCTGATCGAACTGATCCGGCGCATCCGTGACGAACGCGGCGTGGCTGTACTGCTGATCGAACACGACATGGGGCTGGTGATGAATGTCTCCGAGCATATCAGCGTGCTCGATCACGGCAGCCTGATTGCCGAAGGCGATCCGCAAACGGTGCAGAACGACCCCAAGGTGATCGAGGCCTATCTCGGCCAGGACGACGAGGAGCTGGCGCTGTGACGGAAACCATCACTCAAACCGACCCGCCGGCCAGCGCCACACGGCCTGGCAAGGTGCGCCTGAGTATCCGCGACGTCGAAGCCTTCTACGGCAAGATTCAGGCCCTGCGAGGCGTGACGCTGGCCGTTCACGAGGGAGAAATCGTCACCCTGCTGGGCAGCAACGGCGCCGGCAAGTCGACCACGCTCAAGACCATCTCTGGGCTGGTGCGAGCACAGCGTGGCGACGTCCAGCTCGAGGGCGAATCGATCGCCAGGCTGGCCGCCCACGAAATCGCCCGCCGCGGGGTGGTTCACGTGCCGGAAGGCCGCCACATCCTGCGCGGCCTGACGGTCAAGGAAAACCTGGAGCTGGGCGCGTTCACGGTCAAGGACAATGCCCTACGTCGCCAGCGGCTCGACGAGGTCTACGCGCTGTTTCCAACCCTGCACGAACACCGTCATCAGGACGGCTCGCTGCTCTCCGGCGGCCAGCAGCAGATGCTGGCGATGGGGCGCGCCTTGATGCACGGCCCCAGCGTCATGCTGCTGGATGAGCCCTCGATGGGGCTGGCGCCGAAGCTCGTCACCGACATCATGCGCATCATCAAGCGCCTCAATGAAGCGGGGACCACCATCCTGCTGGTCGAACAGAATGCGCGGCTGGCGCTACGTCTGGCGCACTATGCCTACGTGATCGAAAACGGCGAGATCCGGATGCAGGGCGAGGCCGCCAGGATCCGGGAGGACGAGTCGATCGTGAAGGCCTATCTGGGCATGGGTGAATGACAAGACGCCGGTGGATAGGAACGTCAGCCCGCTCTTGAGCATCGGAGAAGCGTATGCAGACCACTCGTGTGATTCATAGCGTCAGTTGCCATGCCGAAGGCGAGGTAGGTGACGTCATCGTTGGCGGAGTGGCTCCGCCGCCCGGCGAGACGCTGTGGGAGCAGAGTCAACGAGCAGTTCGGCTTCCATCATCCCGCCAATCCCGACTGGCGGCACGTCTCATTCTGCCAGATTGCCGCACCGCTGACGCGCAAGGGCGATGCCTGGCTCGGGCGCAACACGGTGGTGATTCAGCCGGGCAAGCTCGATCGTTCTCCCACCGGTACCGGCTGTTCGGCGCGCATGGCGCTGCTGCACGCCCAGGGCAAGCTTCGAGTGGGCGAGACCTTCATTGGTGAATCGATCATCGATTCACGCTTTGTCTGCCGGCTCGACGGTACCACTCGCGTTGGCGACAAGGCAGCCGTGACGCCGCTGATCCGCGGGCGCGCGTTCATCACCGGCACCCATCAGCATACGCTCGACCCGCATGACCCCTGGCCCGCCGGCTACCGTATTGCCGATACCTGGCCGCGCATTGGCCGGTAAACACTTGCTGTGATCGATAGGGATGTCAGCGGCTCGTACGGCCGATCGAAGCCCGAACATGACAGCGCGTTCGCATCACCGCACAATGGAGAACGATTCGTTGACAGGCGCTGTCCGCATGCACGAACCC
The DNA here is from genome assembly GCF_021151495.1 of Halomonas sp. IOP_31. NCBI lineage: Bacteria > Pseudomonadati > Pseudomonadota > Gammaproteobacteria > Oceanospirillales > Halomonadaceae > Halomonas > Halomonas sp. IOP_31. The sequence goes on from NZ_JAIRBP010000004.1 coordinate 33,128, forward strand.
GCTCAAGGAGGTAACGAATTTCCCATGGCATTCAAGGTATACGTAGACGGACAGGAAGGCACCACCGGCCTGCGTCTGCTCGACTATCTCGAGGCGCGCGACGACATTGAGTTGCTGCGCATCGACCCTGCCAAGCGCAAGGACAGTACCGAGCGCGGCCGCCTGCTCAACGCCGCCGACGTGGCCTTGCTGTGCCTGCCCGATGCCGCCTCGCGCGAAGCGGTCGCGCTGCTGGACAATCCCGATACCTGCCTGATCGATGCCAGCACGGCGTTTCGCATCGCCGACGGCTGGACCTACGGCCTGCCGGAACTGGCCCCCGGCCAACGCGAGCGGATCCGCCAAAGCAAGCGCATCGCCAACCCCGGCTGCCACGCCAGCGCCTTCGTCATGCTGGTGCGCCCGCTGGTCGACGCCGGCCTGCTGCCCGCCGACTACCCGCTTTCGGCGTTCTCGCTGACCGGCTACAGCGGTGGCGGCAAGACGTTGATTCAGGAGTATCAGGCCGCCGAGGCCGGCCACCTGAGCGCACCGCGCCCCTATGCCATGAACATGACCCACAAGCACCTGCCGGAAATGCGCGTACATGGCGGGCTTGCGCTGTCGCCGGTGTTCAGCCCGGTGGTCGGGCCGTTTCTCAAGGGCCTGGCGGTGACCGTGCCGCTGCATGTCAGCCAACTCGCGCCGGGCGCCAGCGGCGCAATGATCCGCGAGGCGTACCTCGCACACTACGCCGGCGAGCGCTTCGTCAACGTCATGCCCTTGCAGGACGAGGCCAGCCTCGATCACGGCTTCTTCGACGTCCAGGGCGCCAACGATACCAACCGCGTCGACCTGTTCGTCTACGGTGGCGAGGAGCAGCTTGCGCTGGTCGCCCGCCTCGACAACCTCGGCAAGGGCGCCGCCGGCGCCGCGGTGCAGAGCATGAACATCCATCTGGGGCTCGACGAGGCCAGCGGTCTCGCGGTGCGCTGAACGGCTCGCACGAGCCCAGCGCCACAGCTTCAGCAGCTCGCCGTCCACCGGATCGTCAGCGGGCAGTTCCACCCCGCGAACGGCGGCTTGGCGGAATGTCGCATCGAAACCTCCTGCTCAATGAGACGATGGCTGAACCGGGCTCGATTCAGCTCAGCCGCGCGAGCGCGAAGCTGGCGATCGCGGTGTCCTGCACGCCGGTGCCGGTCAGGTCGCAGACGGTGATGCTGGCGTCCGAGACGCGCAGCCGCTGGCCCTCGGCGATCACCCGGCCCAGCTCGTAGACCTTGAACGGCGGCTGCCGCTGGCGCTGTTTATCGGCCCCGAAACCGGCCGAGTCGGCCCCGAAACCGGCTGAATTAGCCCCGAAACCGGCTGAATTGGCCACCAAGCCGGCCGCGCCGCGCCCGGAACCGGCCGAGGCGTTCTCGGCTTGCCGGGCAAACGCCTTGAGCTCGCCGTTGGTCTCGCTCTGGGCGCGGGTGTCGCAGACGAAGGCGTCGGCGCGGATCATCACCTCCTCGTCGAGTTCGCGCTTGTCGGGACTGTCCGAGCCCATGGCGGTGACGTGCACGCCGTCAGGCAGGTCCTGGGCGGTGAGGATCGGTTCGCGGGCCGGCGTCGCGGTGACGATGATGTCGGCCTGCTCGCAGGCGGCGCGAACCTCGTCGTGAACGTTGACGGAAAGCCCCAGCCCGCGCACGCGTTCGGCATAGGCCGCGGCCGATTCGCGGCTGCGCGCCCAGACGTCGACGGTGTCGATATCGCGGACCAGTTGCAGCGCGCGCACCTGAAGCTCGGCCTGCTCGCCGGCGCCGAGCACCGCCACCCGCCGGCTGTCCTCGCGGGACAGGTGCTTGCTGGCGAGGGCTCCGGCCAGCGCGGTGCGCACCGCGGTCAGATAGCCCTCGTCGAACAGTACCGCATCGACCAGCCCGGTCTTGGCGGAAAACACCATCATCAGCCCGTTGAGGCTCGGCAAGCCGATCTTGGGGTTGTCGAAGAAGCCGGGGCTGACCTTGATCGCGAAGCGCTCGCCGCCGCGGATATGCGCGGTCTTGACGTCCACCTCGCCGTTGGATTCCTCGATCGCCATGGAAAGGATCGGCGGCTGCACGACGTCGCCGCGGCCGAGCGCCGCGAAGGCGTTTTCCACCGCTTCCAGGGCGGCCGTGTCGATGCTGACCGCCGACTCGATGGCGTCGCGTTGATAGAGCTGCATGGCGGAGGTCCTTTGTGCTGACGAAGATCGAAGCGGAAACGCCGGCCGAATCGCCGGACGGTACTGGTAAAGCGCAGCAAGATTAACCGGATTTGGCAAGCGCCCGGGCGCGATCGAAGGTTTCCAGCGCCACGCCGTTGCCCGAGACGATCAGCGCCACGCGCTGGCCGCGAATCTCGATGGCGTGTTCGTCCAGCGCCGCCAGGCCCACCGCCGCCGCGCCCTCGACGAGCATCTTCTCGTCGGCCAGCATGGCGACCATGGCCCGGGCGATCGCCGCCTCGCTGGCCGGGTAATGATCGTCCATCACCTCGCCCACCAGCGCGAAGGTGCAGCGGTTGTCGAGCCCGATGCCGCCGCCCAGCGAGTCGCCCAGGCTCTCGACCTCGTCGACCTCCACCGGCCGGCCGGCCTGCAGGCTCTGCCACATGGCATCGCCCTGAGCGAGGCTGATCCCGGTGACCCGGGTGGCCGGGCGGATCGCCTTGAGCGCCGCGCCGATACCGCCCAGCAGACCGCCGCCGGAGAGCCCGACGAATACCCGGTCGAGCTCCGGCTGGTCCTCGAGCAATTCGACGCCGATGGTGCCCTGGCCGCTGGCGATCAACGGGTCGTCGAACGGCGGGACCAGCGTCATGCCCTGCTCGTCGACCAGCCGCGCGACCTCGCCGAACGCTTCGTCCTGGCTGTTGCCCACGCGCCGCACTTCGGCACCCAACGCCTCGATGGCGCGCGCCTTGTTGTCGGGCACCAGCCTCGACAAACAGATCACCGCCGGCACGCCGAGATTCGATGCCGCCAGCGCCACCGCGCGGCCATGATTGCCGGTCGATGCCGTGGTCACGCCGCGCGCCAGCGCATCCGGGCCCTTTTCCTGCATCAGCGTGCGGATCATGTGAGTCGCGCCGCGCAGCTTGAAGGCGCCGCTCGGCTGGTGGTTCTCCAGCTTGAGGAACACCTCGGCGTCGAAGCGCCGCGACAGCGCCTGGGATCGTATCAGCGGCGTGCGCACGACCTGGCCGACGAGATTGGCACGCGCGCGATAAATCGAGGCCAGCGTCACGCCATGGCTGGGTTGGGTCATGGTTTACCTCGCGAATTTCCATTCACCATAAACGATAGCGCCGCGAAAGCAGGACTTCCGCAGCGCTATCATCGCCACTTTATTTCAAGAATTTGAACGCCAGTGAGCGAAGGCCAGACAAGGCGAACAGTGACGAGTCAGCGGAGTTTACAAGTCGTAAATGAGCATGATGAGTCACTGTTCAACGCCGTATGACCGAGCGCAACAAGTTCAAACCTTGAAATCGCCCGAGCGGACGAGCTCATCGGTAACCCTGTCCACCGCACGCTTGGCGCGGGCGACGACCTCGTCGACCTCGTCGCGGGTGATCACCAGCGGCGGCGCGAAGCCGAGAATGTCGCCATGCGGCATGGCCCGGGCGATCAGGTCCTCCTCGACCGCCGCGGCGCTGACCCGCGGGCCGACCTTGAGCCCCGGCGCGAAGTGCGCGCGGTTGGCCTTGTCGGGCGAGAACTCCAGCGCCGCCAGCAGGCCGATGCCGCGCACCTCGCCGACCAGCGGATGCTCGGCGAAGGTCGCCTGCATCTGACGCTGCAGATAGGCGCCGGTCTCGGCGGCGTTCTGGGTCAACCCCTCGCGCTCGATGATCGCCAGGTTCGCCAGGCCCGCGGCGGCGCCCAACGGATGGCCGGAGTAGGTCCAGCCGTGGCCGATCGGGCCGAACTCGCCGGTGCCCTGCTCGAGCACTTGCCAGACCTTGTCGCCGACGATCACCCCGGACAGCGGCTGATAGGCGCTGGTCAGGCCCTTGGCGACGGTGATCAGGTCGGGGCGCATGCCGAAGTAGTGGCTGCCGAAATCGGTGCCGATGCGGCCGAAGCCGGTGACCACTTCGTCGGCGATCAACAGCACGTCGTACTTGGCCAGGACCTGCTGGATCTCGTCCCAGTAGCCTTCCGGCGGAGCGACGATGCCGCCGGTACCCAGCACCGGCTCGCCGATGAAGGCGGCCACGGTGTCCGGGCCTTCGGCGAGGATCATCGCCTCGAGCCTGGCCGCGCAGTCCTTGGCGAACTCGCGCTCGCTCATGCCCGCCTGGGCATCGCTGCGCCGGTAGTAGTACGGCGCCTCGGTGTGCAGGATGCCGGCGATCGGCAGGTCGAAATGATTGTGGAAGGTCGGCAGCCCGGTCAGCGAGCCCGAGGCGATGCCCGAGCCGTGATAGCCGCGGCTGCGCGCGATGACCTTCTTCTTCTGGGTGCGGCCGAGCACGTTGTTGTAATAGCGCACCAGCTTGAGCTGGGTCTCGTTGGCGTCACTGCCCGACATGCCGTAGTAGACCTTGGACATGCCCATGCCGGCGAGCTTCAAGATCTTCTCCGAAAGCTCGATCAGCGGCTCGTTCGAGGTGCCCACGTAGGTGTGGTAATAGGACAGCTCGAGGGCCTGCTGGTAGATCGCCTCGGCCATCTCGGTGCGCCCGTAGCCGATGTTGACGCAATACAGCCCGGCGAAGCCGTCGATCATCTCGCGGCCCTGCTTGTCGACAATCGAGATGCCCTTGCCGCCGGTAATCACGCGACCCGGCGCGTCGCCATGGGCGAAGTCGCGCAGGTGCGTCGAAGCATGAAAGGTGACCTTGCGGTCGCGATCGATCAGATCCTGATGGGTGCTCACGGCACGCTCCTCAAAATACAAGTGATTAGATTCGTTCTTATTCAGTGTGAAACTGAGCGAGCGATGGCCAGGTTAGGCGAGGCATTGGCGGGAAAGCGGAGTGGACTATTGTCCATGAGCATTTCACGTCAATGGCTCAACAACGCCTGGCCGAGCGCAGCCAGTTTCAATCAGCTTCCGGATAGTGTTCCCAATCCACCGATGCAGTAGTACTTGGTCTCGAGGAACTCCTCGATCCCCGCGGTGCCGCCCTCGCGGCCCAGGCCCGACTGCTTGACCCCGCCGAACGGGATCGGCGGCCCGGTCATCTTGACGGTGTTGACCGCGACCATGCCGTTCTTCAGCGCGCGCATGATCTTCCAGATGCGCCGCACGTCGTAGGTGTAGAGATACGCCGACAGCCCGTACTCGGTGTCGTTGGCCATCTCGATCACCTCGTCGTCGCTGCGATAGCGGGTGATGCCGGCCACCGGCGAGAAGTTCTCCTCGCGCCAGACCTGCATCTCGGCGGTCACTCCGGTGAGCAGCGTGGGCATGAAGAAGTTGCGCCCCGGCGCCTGGGACTGATCGCCGTGCACCAGCGTCGCGCCGCGGGACAGCGCGTCGTCGACGATCGCGGTGGCTTTCTCCACCGCCCGCTCGTGGATCAGCGGGCCGAGATCGACCTCGCTGTCCAGCCCGTTGCCCACCGTCAGCGCCTTCATGCGTTCGGCGAAGTGCGCGACGAAGGCGTCGTGGATGTCCTCGTGGACCAGGATGCGGTTGGCGGCCAGGCAATCCTGCCCGGCGGTCTGGAACTTCGCCGCCACCGCCGCCAGCGCGGCTTCCTTGGGGTCGACGTCAGGGCCGACGATGAACGGCGCGTTACCGCCGAGTTCCAGCGACACGCGCTTGACGGTGCTGGCCGACTGTTCGAGCAGCAGCCGCCCGACCGGCGTGGAGCCGGTGAACGACAGCGCCATGACCCGGGTGTCCTTGCACAGCACCTCGGAGACCGTCGGCGCATCGCCCAGCACCACGTTGAACACCCCGGCGGGGATGCCCGCGCGCTCGGCGAGCTCGGCCAGCGCCAGCGCGGTGAACGGCGTCTCGCCGGCCGGCTTGACCACCACCGGGCAGCCGGCGGCCAGCGCCGCGCCGGCCTTGCGGGTGATCATCGCCAGCGGAAAGTTCCACGGCGTGATCAGCGCGGCGACGCCGACCGGCTCCTTGAGGGTGCCCAGCGTCGAGTTGGGGATGTGGCTGGGAATCGTCTGGCCGAAGGTGCGCTTGCTCTCCTCGGCGAACCAGCGCACGAAGCTGGCGCCGTACTCGACCTCGCCGCGGGCGTCGGGCAGCGGCTTGCCCTGCTCGAGAGTCATCAGCGTCGCCAGGTCCTCGCGGTGGGCCTGCAGCAAGTCGTACCAAGTGAGCAGCCGGTCGCAGCGCTCATCGACGCGCAGCCCGCGCCAATGCACGAAGGCCCGGTCGGCGGCGTCGACGGCGCCGCGGATCTGCTCCGCCTCGAGCAGCGGGATATGGCCCAGCGTCTCACCGGTGGCCGGGTTGATCACGGCCTGTTCGCGCCCCGCGTCGCCGTGGGTCCACTTGCCGTCGATGTAGGCGTACTGGCGGAATAACCGCAGGTCGCTGAGTTTCATGGTCAGCCTCCCTGAAACGAACCTCAAATGACATGGCCGGGTATCGCTACCCGTCTGCCTGTCAGGCTAGAGGATTCGGCGCCAGGGGTGTTTCTGTTCGCCGCAGCGCCAAGGCGGTTTTTTTCTGCAAAGCGCGGCGTCAAAGCGGTTTTTTTCGGCGACGGTGCGATGCCGGCTCAGCCGCCGCCACTGAGCAGTTCCAGCCGGCGGCCGCGATGGCAGCAGATCAGGTTGAGTTCGCAGGCGCGAGCGACTTCCACCGCCAACGCCGAGGGCAACGCCAGGGTCGCCAGCGTGGCGATGCCCGCGCGCACGCTCTTCTGTACCAGTTCCAGGCTGCAGCGACTGGACAGCAGCACCGCGGCGGGCATGGCGCGAGCCGCGAGCCCCGCGCCGATCACCCGATCCAGCGCGTTGTGACGGCCGATATCCACGCCGCTGAAAATCACCTCGCCGTTTTCGTCCAGACCCAGCGCGGTGTGCAACCCGGCGCGCCCGCCCTGGCTGAGCGCCTCGAGACCCCGTTGCAGCGCATCCGCCGCCAGCGGCGGATGCGCCGGCAAGCGGGTCAGGCCGAACATCAGCTGCGCCTCTTCGGCTACCCCGCAGGCGCCGCAGCTGGATACCGAGGGCCCGCCGCGCTGCAAGCGTGCGGCGCGCTCGGCGATGCGCGGCGCCACCGACAGGCGCACGCTCAGGCCGTGGCGCAAGTGCGACAGCTCGATCGCCTCGACCTGGGCGGCGCGCTCGATCCAGCCGGCGGTGAAGGCATGGCCCAGCGCCAGCGGCTCGAGCGATTCGGGGCTCGCCAGCAAGGTGACCATGGCCGTGTCGTTGAGCGTCAGAGTGACCGGCTGTTCGGCGGGATCGCCGAAATCGCGCAATGGCCGGGCTCGCTGATCGTCGTAGCCATCGGCGGGCGGGCTGGCGTGAGTCGGTTGAGATGCAGGCATGCAGAACGCCCCGGTCAACGAGAGAGCATGGTATTTTGTAAACGCCCTCTCAGGATGGCCTCATGAGTCCTCTGCGTCGAGAGCTATCGGCGGCGCCTGATGCTTGACGGTCTTGGTGACGATGTAGGTGAAATAGCGCTCGATGCCCAGCTCCGAGGACAGCCAGTCATCGATCAGCCGTTGGTAGGCGTCGATGGAAGTCGCCTCGACCTTGACCAGGTAGTCGACGCCGCCGCCCACCGCCACGCATTCGGTGACCAGGGGCTCGCCGCGCATGGCGTTCTCGAAGCGCTGGAAACTCTCGGCGTTGTGCGCCTTGAGCTCGATCTGCATCCATACCGGGTTGCGCTTGACGACCGTCCGCGGGTTGATGCGTGCCGAGTAGCCTTCGATGACTCCGGCCGCTTCCAGCCGGCGCACCCGTTCCCAGCACGGGCTGACCGACAGGTTGATCGCCTCGGCCAGCCGCGATTTGGTAATGCGCCCGTCCGTGGCGAGGATTTCCAGGATCTTGAGATCGTAGCGGTCGAGCTTCATGCGGGTCCGTTGTCGAGGCCGCCGGCGGCGCCGACGGACGTTGAGCTGAATCAGGCGTCGAGGGAATCGACCACCTCGGCGATCACCGCGATGGTGTCGCCCATGTTGACCAGCGACGGGAAGCGCCGCGCCACCAGCACGCCGCTGCGCTTGGCATGGTATTCGACCGGTGCGGCGCCGGTGCGGGTCATGTCGTAGATGCGCGCGATCACCTCGCCCTCGCGAACCGTGTCGTTGAGCGCCAGAGTCAGTTCGAGCAGGCCGGTATGCTCGCTCTGCACATAGCAGGAGGCATCCGGCATGTCGACGTAGACCTGCGGCTTCTCGGGCAACTCCAGCTCGCCGTCGATCAGATCGTAATGGATCAGGAAATTGCGTATGCCGCGCTCGGCGATCGCCATGCGCTCGGGGTTGGTGGAGCCGCCGCCACCGAGTTCGGTGGCGACGAACACCTTGCCCTGGCTCTCCACCGCGGTGTCGAACAGCTTGGCGGCGTCGAGCTCGAACATCAGCATCGCGGTGGGCGCGCCGAACGCCTTGGCGCCCTCCACGGCCTGGCGCTGGAGCTGCTTGTCGTCGAGCTGATGCGAGGCGCCGAACGGGATGATGTCGAGGGTGCGCCCGCCGGAATGCAGGTCGAGCACCACGTCGACCAGCGGCACCAGGTAGCGGGTGAAGTAATCGGCGATCTGCTCGGTAACGCTGCCGTCGGGGTCGCCGGGAAAGCTGCGATTGAGATTGCCGCCGTCCATCGGCGAGGTGCGCCGGCCGACCTGGGCGGCGGGCACGTTCATCATCGGCACGATGATCACCCGGCCATGAACGTCGCCGGCCTTTAGCGAATTGGCGAGCTTGAGCAGCGCGGTGATGCCCTCGTACTCGTCGCCGTGATTGCCGCCGGTCAGCAGCGCGCTGGGGCCCTCGCCGTTGCCGACCACGGTGATCGGAATCATCACTGCGCCCCAGGCCGATTCGTCGGTGGAGATCGGCAGCTTGAGAAAGCCGTGCTGGACGCCGTCGGCCTCGAAGTCGACGGTTGCGGAGATGGGGCTGGGCCGCCTGCGTTGGCTCATGACTGTTGGCTCCTTCATTTGACGAACGGCTGGCGCGCCTTACTTGACGAATAGCTGGCGCGGAAAGTCGGCCAGCGGCTCGGCGCCGTTCTCGGTTATCAGGATACTCTCGGTGATCTCGAGACCCCAGTCGTCCATCCACATGCCGGGCATGAAATGGAAGGTCATGCCCGGTTCGAGGATCGTCTCGTCGGAAGGACGCAGGGACATGGTGCGCTCGCCCCAGTCCGGCGGATAGCTGATGCCGATGGGGTAGCCGCAGCGCGCACCGCCGCGGTCGAAGCCGTACTTGTCCATCGCCGCGCCCAGCGCCATGGCGATGTCGGCACAGCGATTGCCGGGCCTGGCGACCGCCAGGCCGTTCTCGATGCCCTCGAGCAGCGCCGATTCGCCACGCACGAACTCCTTGGGCGGCGTGCCCAGGAACACCGTGCGCGACAGTGGCGCATGGTAGCGCTTGTAGCAGCCGGCGATCTCGAAGAAGGTGCCCTCGCCCTTGCGAAACGGCGTGTCGTCCCAGGTCAGGTGCGGCGCGGCGGCGTCGGAGCCGGTCGGCAACAGCGGCACGATCGCCGGGTAGTCGCCGCCGAACACCGTGCCCTGACCGTCGGTCCAGCCCTCGGTGCCCACGCGATAGATCTCCGAGACCAGCTTGCTCTTGGCCAGGCCCGGCTCGATTACCTCGAGAATCCGCGAATGCATGCTCTCGACGATGCGCGCGGCAACCCGCATGTATTCGATCTCTTGCGGCGACTTGATCGCCCGACACCAGTTGACCAGCGCGTTGGCATCGGCAAAGCGCGCATGCGGCAATTCCTTGAGCAGGCTCTGATAGGCCTTCGCCGAGAAGTAGTAGTTGTCCATCTCCATGCCCACCACGCCGCGGTCCCAGCCACGCTCGGGCATGATCGACTGGGCCAGGTATTCCATGGGGTGCATGTCGGGATTCTGGACGTAGTAATCCGGGTAGTAGGTGATATTGTCGGGATCCAGCCAGCAGGTGCGCAGCGCGCCGTTGCTGTCCTGGCGTCGGCCGTACCACACCGGCTCGCCCTCCAGGCCGAGCAGCACGCATTGGTGCACATAGAACGACCAGCCGTCATAGCCGGTCAGCCAGGCCATGTTGGAGGGATCGCTGATGATCAAGACATCGATGCCCCGGCTGGCCATCGAGCTACGTACTTTCCACAGACGCTGAGCATATTCCTCACGCGTGAACGGCAGGGTCACCTGGATCATGGACCTCGTCCCAACACGAATCGCCAAATTCGGCCCTCGCCGCCATGCGGGAGGCCGAGCCGCTTGCCTGGACGCTTGGTAACAAGCCGACACCGAAATTGTCATGACTTGAGTTTGTTGAAAACATGACAATTACCTGCCAATGTCCTACGGCGATACTAGCACCAAGGCTGAGCCAGCCGTCAAAGGCTTTATTGAATCATGACAATTGACCTGACGCCGTACCTGTCGTCGCACGGCCCCAAGTACCTGGCCATCGCCCGGGCGCTGTCCGAGGCGATCCGCCACGGCGAGTTGACCCCGGGCACGCGCCTGCCGCCGCATCGCCAGCTCGCCGAGGCACTGGGGGTCAGCGTGCAGACGGTCTCGCGGGCCTATGCCCAGGCCGACAGGATGGGCCTGGTCCAGGCCCGGGTGGGTAGCGGCACCTGGATCAACACACTCGACGACAAGCGCGAGACGGAATACCTGCGCACCGGCGAAACGCGCCCCGAAGCGGCGCTGATCGACCTGTCGATCGCCCACCCGGTATGCCCGCCGACCCACCATCTGCGCTTTCGCGAGACGCTCGCCGAACTCGCCGAATCGGCTTCGCCCGAAGTGATTTCGGCCTGCCGACCGATCGCCGGACTGGTGTATCAGCGCGAGCGGGCCGGCCAGTGGCTGCGCGAGCGGCTCGGGGTACCCGGCGACACCGAGGAGCGCATTCTCTGCAACGGCGCCGCCCATGGCCTGATGGTGGCGATCACCACGGTGGTCCAGCACGGCGACGTGGTGCTCACCGAAGCGCTCAGCGATCACGGCCTGATCGCGCTGTCGCGGACCCTGGGCTTTCAGCTGCGCGGCGTGGCGGTCGATGCCGAAGGCGTCGTCCCCGGGGCGCTGGATACCGCCTGCCGCCGCTTCAAGCCAAGCGCCGTGTGCCTCACCCCGAGCCAGCTCAACCCCACCGGCGCGACCATGAGCGAGGCGCGCCGCGACGCCGTTGCCACGATACTCGAGCGCCACGGCATCTGGCTGATCGAGGACGACGTGCATGCGCTGCTCGAAGCACCGGGCCTCGCCCCGCTCACCGCCCGCCTGCCCGGGCAGAGCTTTCATGTCACCAGCCTGACCAAGGTCACCGTGCCGGGGTTGCGCGCCGGCTATCTGACGGTGCCGCGCGGCCAGCTCCATCATGCCCTGCCGCGCCTGCGCGCGACCAGTTGGATGGCCACGCCGCTGATCTTCGAGATCGCCGACCGCTGGTTGGCCGACGGCAGCGTCGAGGCGCTGGCCGCCCAGCAGCGCAGCCTGCTCGCCGAACGCCAGCGCCTGGCCGCGCGCCGCCTGCAGGGCCACGAGATCGCCGCACGGCCCTCGAGCCTGCACGTCTGGGTGACGCTGCCCGCCGCATGGCGTGCCGAGGAGCTGCGCCAACAGGCCGAACAGGAGGGCCTGGCGCTGACCGCCTCGCAGCCGTTCATGGTCGAGCAAACCCCGCCGCCGCGCCGCGTGCGCCTGAGCCTCGGCGCCGAACCCGATATCGAGCGCCTCGATCGTGGCCTCGAACTGGTCGCCCGCTTGCTCAACGAGGCGCCGCCACCCATGCTGGCAATGGTCTACTGATTCGCCGCGACAATCGCTCACAGACTGCTTGGAGAGGAGAGCCGATGCGCATACTAGTACATATCGACGACGCCGCCACCTGGCGCGACGCGCTGGCCCAACGCCTGCCCCACGCCGAGGTGATCACCAGCGAGCAGGCCGACGGCCAACCCCAACAGGCGGATTACCTGGCGGTCTGGAAGCCGCCCGCCGAACTGCTCGAGAGCCAGACCCGGCTCAAGGGCATCGTCAATCTCGGCGCCGGCGTCGATGCGCTGCTCAACAATCCGGGCCTGCCCCGCGACGTGCCGATCGTCAAGCTGCGCGATGCCGGCATGGCACCGCTGATGAGCGATTACGTGCGCTTCGGCGTGGTGTATTTTCAGCGCGACTTCGATCGTTACTTCGCCCAACAGACGCATGCCGTGTGGCACGAATCGCCGCTCGTCGACAAGGCCGACTGGCCGCTCGGGGTGCTCGGCCTGGGCGCCATCGGCGCGCATGTCGCCCAGGCGCTGGCCGAGGACGGCTTCCCGGTGCACGGCTGGAGCCGCTCGCCGAAAGCGCTCGACGGCGTCACCTGCCATCATGGCGACGCGGGCCTGGACGAGTTGCTCGGCACGGTGCGCACGTTGATCACGCTGCTGCCGGATACCGCCAGCACCCGCGGCATCGTCAACGCCCGCACGCTGGCGCTGATGGCCGATGGCGCCAGCCTGATCAACCCCGGCCGCGGCACGCTGATCGACGAGGGCGCGCTGCTCGCCGCGCTCGGCCCCGGCGACAAGGAAGGCCGGCTGCGCGGCGCGCTGCTCGACGCCTTCAGCGAGGAACCGCTGCCTCGCGACAACCCGCTATGGAGCCATCCGCGGGTGCGCATCACCCCGCACATGGCCGCGCCGACCCCGGTGCGCGACGCCGCCGACCAGGTCGCCGCGCTGATCACCGCGCTCGACAACGGCGGGGAGGTCGAGACCATCGATCCCGGCGCCGGCTATTGAGGCACCGTCGTGCGGCCCGAAGCGGGTCGCCGATATGATAAGGTGTCTGCCCCGCAAACACCCAGCAAGGCCGCCCGGAACATCCCATGAACGACAGCCTGACCGCGACGCAGCATTCCCGCGCGACGACCGCCCCGAGCGACGTCGCGCCGGCGATCGTCAGCGTTCGCAACCTGACCAAGACCTACGCCTCCGGCTACCAGGCGCTCAAGCCGATCGACCTGGAGATCCGCCGCGGCGAGATCTTCGCCCTGCTCGGCCCCAACGGCGCCGGCAAGACCACCCTGATCAGCATCATCTGCGGGCTGGTCAACCCCAGCGGCGGCACCGTGCTGGCCGACGGCCACGACATCGTCCGCGACTACCGCGCGGCCCGCGAGCGCATCGGCCTGGTGCCGCAGGAGCTGACCTCGGACGCCTTCGAAAGCGTATGGAACACCGTCAGCTTCAGCCGCGGGCTGTTCGGCAAGCCCGCCGATCCGGCGCATGTCGAGCGCGTGCTCAAGGACCTGGCGCTGTGGGACAAGCGCGACAACAAGCTGATCACCCTGTCGGGCGGCATGAAGCGCCGGGTGCTGATCGCCAAGGCGCTGTCCCACGAGCCGCAGATCCTGTTCCTCGACGAGCCCACCGCGGGGGTCGACGTGGAACTGCGCCGCGACATGTGGAACGTGGTGCGAGGCCTGCGCGAGGCCGGCGTGACGATCATCCTCACCACCCACTACATCGAGGAAGCCGAGGAGATGGCCGATCGCATCGGCGTGATCAACAAAGGCGAGATCATCCTGGTGCGCGACAAGCGCGAGCTGATGCGCCAATTGGGGCGCAAGCAGATGACTCTGCAGCTCCAGCAGCCGCTCGCGGCGCTTCCGCCCGCACTCGCCGGCTATCCGCTGGAACTCGCCGACGACGGCTTCGAGCTGGTCTACAGCTACGACTCCCAGCAGCAGCAGACCGGCATCACCGGCCTGCTCGACGCGGTCAGCGCGGCGGGCATCGAGATCAAGGACCTGCATACCCGGCAGAGTTCGCTGGAAGATATCTTCGTCAACCTGGTCAAGGAGCGCCAATGAACCTCACCGCGGTCCGCGCCATCTACCGCTTCGAGATGGCCCGCGCCCGGCGCACGCTGCTGCAGAGCATCGTCTCGCCGGTACTCTCGACCTCGCTGTACTTCGTGGTCTTCGGCGGGGCGATCGGCTCGCGCATCAGCGAGATCCAGGGTGTCAGCTACGGCGCGTTCATCGTGCCCGGGCTGATCATGCTGATGCTGCTCACCCAGAGCGTATCCAACGCCTCGTTCGCGATCTTCTTTCCCAAGTTCTCGGGGACCATCTACGAGCTGCTCTCGGCGCCCATCTCGCACTTCGAGATCGTGCTCGGCTACGTTGGCGCCGCCGCCACCAAGTCGGTCATCCTGGGGCTGCTGATCCTGGCCACGGCCAGCCTGTTCGTACCGCTGCAGATCGCCCATCCGCTATGGATGCTGCTGTTTCTGCTACTCACCGCGATGACCTTCAGCCTGCTGGGTTTCATCATCGGCATCTGGGCGGACAACTTCGAGAAGCTGCAACTGGTGCCGCTGCTGGTGATCACGCCGCTGACCTTCCTCGGCGGCACCTTCTATTCCATCGACATGCTGCCCGCCATCTGGCAGACGCTGACGCTGGCCAACCCGGTGGTCTACCTGGTCAGCGGCTTTCGCTGGAGCTTCTTCGGCATCAACGACGTCAGCCTCGCCGCCAGCCTGGGCATGATCCTGCTGTTTCTGGGCGTCTGCCTGGCCATCGTGGCGTGGATCTTTCGCACCGGCTATCGCATCCGGCCCTGAGCGTCGCCACCGCCATGCCCGACTCGATGCGCCATCGTCGATGCCCACCGCTCGCCCTGTGGCAGGCTCTGCTGAGCGCGGCCTGGCTGATCCTGGCGCCGTTGGCCGCCACGGCCGGGGCGGCGCAGCCGCCGGTCGCCTTCGAGGCCCGCTACCGGCTGACACTCGACGGCTGGCCGGACATGACCATCGCTCATCGCCTGAGCCGGCAGGGCGATCACTGGCAGAGCCGCATGCAGGCCGAACTCTCGATCGCCAGCGCTCGCGAGACGAGTCGTTTCCGGATGGTCGACGGCGACGCCGAGGCGCTGCTGTATACCAGCCGCTATAGCCTGATGGGCTTCGGCGAGCGCTTTCGCCTCGACGCCGACCAGCTCGCCACGCTGCCCGACCGCCAGACGGCGCTGTTCAGCCTGGCGCGCCGGGCGCCCGCTGCCGAGTGCCGCGGCAAGGCCGCCACGCCTTGCACGATCGGCTATCTGGACCACAAAGGCGGGCGGAAGGCCCTCGACTATCGGGTGCTGGGCCTCGACAGTCGCGCCACGCCGGCGGGTCGCTTTCCCGCCGTGACCGTCGAGGCCTGGTCGCCGGACAAGCCCGAACGGCGCCTGACGCTGACCTTCCATCGCGACGTACCGGGGCTGTTGCTGGGCATGAGCTACCGCCGCGATGGCGAGCGCCGTAGCCGTTTGAGCCTGGTTAGCGTTGCCATCGCGGACCATCAGCCGCGCTGATGGGGCATCAGCGATTGTCACCGCTGTCCGACCGGCCGCTCTGATAAGCTAGCCAGCTTCGCTTCGCGGGTGTTCGCCCGCACCTTCGACCGACAAGGAAGAACAGGCATGGTTTCTGGGCTGCTGATCATCCTGCTACCGCTGATCCTCGGCTATCTGGTGCCGGTGCGCCATGCCGGGCTGCAGGCGGCGATCAATCACGGCGTCAACGGCTCGATCTACGTGATCCTGGCGCTGATGGGCGTCAGCCTGACCGGGCTCGACGACCTGGCCGGCCAGCTCGGTCGCATGGGCGGTCAGGCGGCGACGCTGCTGGCGGTGATCGCGCCGATCAATCTGCTCGCGCTGTACGTGCTGTCGCGGCGCAGCCGGCTGCGCGCCGGCACTTCGCCGGTGGTCGAGGGCGCGCCGACCAGCAAGCTCGCCGCGATGCGCGGGTCGTTGATGCTGGCCGGAGTGGTGGTGCTGGGTATCGTCGTCGGCATCGTCTTCGGCCGGCTGGGCTGGGTGGCGGCACCGGCGCTCGCCGAGCGACTCGCCGAATGGGTGCTCTACGCGTTGCTCGCGCTGATCGGCTGTCAGCTGCGCAATTCCGGCATGCCGCTCAAGCAGATCCTGCTCAACCGCCATGGCCTGGCGATCGCCGTCACGGTCGCGGTCAGCTCGCTGGCCGCCGGGCTGCTCGCCGCGCCGCTGCTGGAACTGCGCTGGAGCGAGGGGCTGGCGCTGGCCTCGGGCTTCGGCTGGTATTCGCTGTCGGGGATTCTGGTCGGCGATCGGCTGGGGCCGGTGCTCGGCGGGGTGGCGTTCTTCAACGACCTGGCCCGCGAGTTGATCGCCTTTCTGCTGATTCCGCTGGTGATCCGGCGCTGGGCACCGCTGGCCATCGGCTTCGGCGGGGCGACGTCGATGGATTTCACGCTGCCGGTGATCCAGCAGCACGGCGGGGTCGCCTGCGTGCCGACCGCCGTGGTCAGCGGGTTCATCCTGTCGCTGCTGTCGCCGCCGCTGACGCTGTTCTTCCTGTCGCTGTAACCCGCCAGGCTGGCGCAATCGCCCGCGGCCCGCTCAGGTTGCACCGGGCTTGCAGATTGCTTGACGACTGCCTGCCGCGCACAGGGCGACGATACGCTTTCACCGATCCGACACGAGCTCACCATGGTGCATCGCGCGATCCCTTCTCGCTCCGCTTGCCGCCTTCTCGGCCGCCACCGGGCAGCGCCCCGGGACGAGCTGCGCGTGTTCGCCTGAATATGCCGGACACAATAAAAACCGCCCATCAGGCTTGCCTGATGGGCGGTTATATCAGCCGAAGCTGTAGTTCATTCGGCCCTGATAAATGGCCGCTTCGTCACACTCTAGATCATACCTCAGGCGCGACAGGTCAAGCCAACAGCTTAGAAGCTGTAGACGGCACCCACGGCGATGCCGTCGTTTTCGTCTTCTTCCCTGTCGTACCAGGCACCTTCGATAAAGGTGTACATGGCCGGAGAGATGTTGTAAGTGGCACCCAGGACAATTTCATTGCGGGAATCGTCGTCGTTGACGGCCTCCCAAGCGTCACCGCCGCTTAAGTCAACGTACTGGTAGGCTGCGTAGACATCACCGTAGCCATAGCCGTAGCGGGAACCCAGGCCAAAGCGGTTCTCGTCGGGCAGGTAGTCATCGTCACCCGACTCGTAACGCTCGTACTTGAGAGCCACCTGGAGCTGCTCCATGGTGTATTCGGCGGTAATACCGTACTGGTCGCCGGCATCGAAGTCCTCGCCAGCTTCCGGTCCAGTGTCGTAGATGTCGCCAGTGATCTCGCCGTCGTAGTTGTCGAGGCTGTCGTAGACACCCGCGACAGAGAAGGCGCCCATGGTGTACTTGGCACCGCCGAAGAACGCGGCATTCCCGTCGCTGTCGACGTTCTCGGCTTCGGCGTCACCCTTGTACTGAGCGCCCACGGCGAACTGCAGACCCCCGAAGACGGGCGACATGTACTGGATCTTGTCGCCTTCGCGGTCGGTGTCGGTGTTCTGGGTGTTGACGCCATCGTCGCCGGAGACCGGGCTGTCGGTGACATCGAAGAATTCGTTGTTGGTGACCGGATCCTGGACCCAGTCGTCGATCAGCGTATCCCAGGAACCGACACGGGCGTCACCGAAGTTGCCCTGCAGGCCCATGTAGACCTGGTCGCTGCGGGAAATGCCATCTTGCTGGTCGCTACCTTTCGCTTCGTCGGCGTTGAACTCCCACTCGGCCTTGAAGTAGCCGGTCAAGCCCGGGTTGATGACATGCTGGCCTTTAACGCCGAAGGTCGAGCCGTTATCGAAGATTTCATCTTCGGAGTTGCCTTCGGCATTGTTGACGGATTTGTAGGCAGTCTGCAGGTTGCCGTAGATGTCCAGCTGAGTACCGTCCTGGTTATAGACAGTGGCAGCCTGGGCAGCGGAGGCACCCAGGGCACCGGCAATAGCAGTCACTAAGAGCGTCTTTTTCATCACGATAGTTCCTTAACTAGCTTACTGTTCGATCGTTGTTTGCAACCGGCTTGCCAGGCACGCCCCTGAGATTCTGGTGTGAAGCGCTCTTGCCTTAGCGAAGCCTTGTTATTATCCAATGCTCGCAGAGGAACCTTATACTGGGCTCTGGCGGAACGCAACAAGAAAAAAACACTGTTTTTAATCTCGCCACGTCAACCCACTTGACGGCCATGTTCACCCTGAGCACTGCCGATACCGAATACACCGGCACCGCGTCACGCAATGACCCTAGCGCCCTTCTATGACCGCCAAGTGACAAACGCGAACGCTGTTCATGATGATCAGCCATCCCACTGATTGCAAGACGCCTAATAAAGTAACTATTCGGCGCTTTCCAACGGCTGGTTAACGTAAGCCGACGAATTAGTGGTTCTTACTGCTTGCCATGCTTGGCCAACAGATCACCCAGTTTGCGATCGAGCCGGGCGCTGGGATCCTGGCGCCCCTCCCGCTGTACCGCCTTGTCGCGCTTACGTTGTTGGGACTGTAGCGCCTCCAGCTTCTTGTGCGCATGGCGCGCCTCGCCCGGCGTGACGGTGCCGGCCGGTTCGCCAGCCAGGTCGACGCGTTCGGCGCCGGCCCGCACGGCCTTGAGATAGCGCGGCAAATTGACGTAACAGGCCAGCGCACGACGCACCAGCTTGTCGGGCCAGGGCTCGTTGGCGACCAGATCCTCATGGATACCGACTTTCAACGGCCGTGTGTGCCCCTTGAAGAAAGTATCGGTATAACGCCGATACCATTCATCGAGCAGCGCCTGCGGCGAGGGTGCCTCGACGGTCGCCAGGCTACTCTGGGAGCCTTGTTCCTCTGTGAGCGTACCGGCGGTTTCCCGCTCGGCCTCGGTAGTAGCTTCGGTCGCCGTCGCAGGCAACGCCACCCGGCGCGGCAATGGGTAGCCGCGCTCGGCATTGGTCGTTTGGGCAGGCGACTCAGTGTCGCTGGGCTGCGCGGCAGGCCCGGCCCGATTCGCCAGCGAATGGCGAAGTTGTTGGTTCTCGCTCTCCAGGCTGGCTAGTCGTTGCCGCAGGCTGGCAATCTCCTGCCGCTCATGCCGGACATGCTGCTCCAGGGAATCGAATAGCGCGACTACGCGTTGCGTCATCAAGGGCAACCTCCATTGCTTTCGTATAGCTAGCGTCAGCGTTTAGCCAGCTTCAGCCTGCGCCGGAAATTCAGCCATTCTTGTTATCGTTCGGTCGCGTTGCCATGCCGTACGGCGAGAAGGCCAACGCCATCCATGCCGTCCCATCTCAGCGGCGATGATAAACGACGAAATCATAAGCAGGACGGCCCTGTCGGCCGCTTTCCTCGCCCGGTATGCGCTGTTCTTCGTACCAGGCTTGCCGATCGATGGCCGGAAAGCGTGCATCACCATCAATCTCGACATCGACTTCGGTCAGGTAGAGTCGCGATGCCCGCGGCATTGCCTGAGCGTAGATCTCGCCACCGCCCATGACCATGATCTCCTCGACACCGTCGATGATCGCCTGATCGTCGGCCAATGCCAAGGCGGCGTCCAGATCATGACAGACGCGCACGCCCTCGGCCTCGAAACCGGCATCGCGGGTGACGACGATGTTCAGTCGGCCGGGCAGCGCACGGCCGATCGAGGCGAACGTCCTGCGGCCCATCACCAGCGGTTTGCTCTGGGTCATGCGCTTGAAGAACTTGAGATCTTCGGGCAGGTACCAGGGCAGCTGGTCGTCGATGCCGATCACGCCATTGCGCGACACCGCGGCGATCATCGCCACCGGCACCCGCGATTCTTCGAGTATTGCGTCGCTCATACCGCCACCTGCGCCTTGATAGGCGGATGCGGGTCGTAGCCTTCGATGGCGATATCCTCGAAGCGAAACGCGAACACATCGTCGATCGCGGGGTTGAGGATCAGCGTCGGCCGCGCACGCGGCGTGCGGGTGAGCTGCAGCTCGGCCTGCTCGATATGATTGAGATACAGGTGGGCGTCGCCGAGGGTATGCACGAATTCGCCGGGCGCCAGATCGCAGACCTGGGCGATCATCTGCGTCAACAGTGCATAACTGGCGATATTGAACGGCACGCCGAGAAAGACATCGGCGCTGCGCTGATAAAGCTGGCAGGACAACCGACCCTCGGCGACATAGAACTGGAACAGGGCGTGACACGGCGGCAGCGCCATCTCGTCGACCAGCGCCGGATTCCAGGCGCTGACGATCAACCGCCGCGAATCGGGATTGCGGCGGATCTGCTCGACGAGCTTGGCGATCTGATCGACATGGCCGCCATCGGGGCGTGGCCAGCTACGCCATTGATAACCGTAGACCGGGCCCAGGTCGCCGTTGTCATCGGCCCACTCGTCCCAGATACGCACGCCGTTGTCACGCAGGTAGGCGATATTGGTGTCGCCGCGCAAAAACCACAGCAGCTCGTGGATGATCGAGCGCAGATGCAACTTCTTGGTGGTCACCAGCGGAAAGCCGTCGGCCAGGTCGAAGCGCATCTGGTGACCAAAGACGCTCTGCGTGCCGACACCGGTGCGGTCGGCTTTCTTGACGCCGGTGTCGAGTACCCGGCGCATCAATTCAAGGTAGGGCTGCATAACTCGCCTGTCGCAGAATCAGGATGTCGCTTCGCGCGCCTCGAGCTTGTCGCCGTCCACCGGCTGGCTCCGTGCCCAGGCCAACAGCGCCAGGCCGGCCAGGATCATCGGCAGGGACAGCAGCATGCCCATGGTCAGCCAGTCGAAGGCGATGAAGCCGAGTTGCGGGTCCGGCCGGCGAACGAACTCGACGGCGAAACGGAAGATGCCGTAAAGCACCAGGAACAGGCCGGAAATCATACCGCGACGACGCGGCGTGCGCGACACCGTCCACAGGATGGCAAACAATACCACACCCTCGAGGGCGAACTCATAGAGCGACGAGGGGTGGCGCGGTTGACTGCCCCCCGGAAAGACCATTGCCCAGGGCAGGTCGCTGACGCGTCCCGGCAGTTCGGCATTGATGAAGTTGCCGATGCGGCCCGCGCCCAGGCCGATCGGCACCAGCGGAGCAATGAAATCGGTCGTCTGGAAGAATCCCAGGCGATGCTTGCGGGCAAACAGCAGTGTCGCGATCAACACGCCGATCAGACCGCCGTGAAAGCTCATGCCGCCATCCCAGACCTGAAACAGCCATAGCGGATCGGCCAACAGACGTTCGAAGCCGTAGAACAGCACGTAACCGATGCGCCCGCCCAGCACCACCCCCAGCGCGCCGTAGAACAGCATGTCACCGATATCGTCGGGCTTCAGTCCCAAGCGCGCCGCCCGCAACCGCCCCAGCCACCAGGCAGCGATGAATCCGACCACGTACATCAGGCCATACCAGTAGACTTTTACTGGTCCCAAGGCGATGGCCACCGGGTCGATCTGCGGATAGTCGAGCATGTCGTCTCCTAGTGTTTGGTCCAAAAAAGTCGCAAGTAAATGAATCAAGATACTATCGAAGGAGCGATCATGCCGGGCAGCCAGCGTTGCACCACGTCGATCAGCGCCTGGGGGCGATAGGGCTTGGCCAGATAGTCATCCATGCCAGCGGCAAAGAAGCGTGCGCGATCGGTCGCGCTGGTGTTGGCGGTCAGCGCCACCATCACGCTGCGCCCGCCCCGCACGCTTTCCCGCTGACGCCAGCGCCGGGTGGTCTCGATGCCGTCCAGCGACGGCATGTAGATATCCATGAAGACCAGCGCGTAACTATGCTCCATCGCCAAGTCGAGGGCCTCCTCGCCGCTGCGCGCAGTGTCGACCAACAGGCCTTGATCGGTCAGTACCCGTCGCGCCAGGGCGGTATTGACCGGGCCGTCGTCGACGATCAATACCCGCTTGCCCGAGGCGGTGCTGTCCGCGCGTCCGGCCTGACCCGCCTCGTCGGCCTCGGTTTCGGCGACACGCTCGAGCAGCGAGACAAGCCCCGCGAGGCGTTCGCCCAGCGATGAGCCGCTTTCGGCGTCGGCAGGCGTTACCTCGAGGCTTTCGAGCTCGCGACGAAGCTGGCCGAGATAGCGCGACTTGAGCTTCGATTCCTGCCGGGCACGATCGCGCTCCTGCCGGAGATGGTAAAGCTGATGGTGCGACTCGCTGTCGTCGTGCAACAGCCCCAACGCCTGGCCCCGCGCAGCCAGGCGACGATCGATGCGGAACGCATGGCGCCCCCCGTGGGCGTCGCTGAGTACGGCGTAGTCGGCGGACTCGCCAAGAAAGGGCTCGCTGGCATCCAGCGCATCGATCGACACGTCCTGCAGGTCGCGGCGCGAGCGCCCAAGACGCTGAACCAGACGATCGTTGACCGTCACCAGCCGGTTGCCGCCAGCCAGGAAGGCGGCTTGCGGCAAGGACTCGAGCAGGTCCTCGATACGACTCTCGGCCTGTCGCTGCGGCAGGCTCTCCTCCAGCACCTTTATCACCGCATCGAGATCCGGCGGCAGAGGCTCGGGCACATCGGACTC
Source organism: Halomonas sp. IOP_31 (assembly GCF_021151495.1). Taxonomy (NCBI): domain Bacteria; kingdom Pseudomonadati; phylum Pseudomonadota; class Gammaproteobacteria; order Oceanospirillales; family Halomonadaceae; genus Halomonas; species Halomonas sp. IOP_31. The sequence continues at coordinate 55,616 of NZ_JAIRBP010000004.1, forward strand.
GCGCACCAGCTGGCTGAGCCGGACCGCGGCCTGAAAGCGCTCGAGCCGCTGACGCTGGCGGGCACCGCGCCAGCCCAACAGGGCGAAGACCAGACTGCCTGACAGCCAGATCATCACCAGGGCATCGCGAATCTCGGCATTGAAGCGCTGGCCAACCAGCACCGCCACCAGCAGGCAGGTAAATGTCAGGCCGGCCTCGAGACCCCACAGCCACGCCGACAGCCTCGGCGGCCCGCCGCTCGGCATGTCAGGCCGGGCTGGCCGTTTACCTTCGGAGATGTCCTGCATCCCAACCCCTGTCATCGACAATCGCCAGAGTGTACGCTCAGCGTCCGTAACCTGTCATGCCGCGCTTTGCCCTCGTCCTTGAGACAATGCCATGTGTCTGATCGTTCTCGACTGGCGCCCCGGTAGCGCCGCCCCCTTGCGCCTTGCCGCCAATCGCGACGAGCGCCATGACCGCCCCGCCGCCCCCCTGGCACGCTGGCGCGATTGTCCCGCGATCCTCGGCGGTCGCGACCTCGAGGCCGGCGGCAGTTGGCTGGCCGCGCACTCAGGCGGCCGCGTGGCCGCGATCACCAATGTTCGCGCCCCCGGCTTCAAGGCCGGCGCGGCCGGGCCGAGCCGCGGTCATCTGGTTCATCAGGCGCTTGTCGAAGCCGAGCTCGGCGCCTGGCTGGAGCGGCTTGCCAGCCAGGCGGCGCAGGCGTATGCCGGCTTCAATCTGCTGGCATGCGACGGCGAGACGCTCTGGCATCTCCACCATGGCCCCCTTGACACCCGGCTGGCGCAGGTGAAACCCGGTCTGCACGGTCTTTCCAACGCCAGTCTCGATACGCCCTGGCCCAAGCTGACCCAGGCCCGTGAGCACCTGGCCAGGCTGCTCGACGATCCCCGCCGCAACTTTCTGGACGACGCCTGGACGCTGTTGAGCGATGCGCGGCAAGCCGACGATGAGAGCCTTCCGGACACCGGCGTGGGGTTGACGCTGGAGCGCCAGCTCTCGGCCGCATTCATCCTCGGCCAGGACTATGGCACGCGTGCCAGCACGCTGCTCGAATGGCGGGCGCACGGCGAGATCGTCATCGCCGAGCGAAGCTTCGAACCCGGCGGCATTGCGGCCGGGCACCGCCAATGTCGCTTGCCGGTAGCGGCCCTGGCGTAAGAATCGAAATATTCGGATCATCGCGAACAAGTTCGCTCCCACAATCTCTGCCGGTAGCTTGCCCTTGTGGGAGCTTGCCCTTGTGGGAGGGAATTTATTCCCGATAGCGAATTTATTCCCGATAGCGAATTTATTCCCGATAGCGAATTTATTCCCGATAGCGGTGAGCATGGCACCCAGACGCCGCTATAGCTATGCGTCGTCGCGCGGCGGCAACAGGTGGGTCAATTGCCATTCGGCGAAGCGCGCACGCAGGTGCGCGCGCACCGCGGTCGGCGTGGTGAAGCGCAGGGTTTCCTCGACCAGCTCCCGGGCCGCGCTCATCGACACGCGACGAATCGCCGCACGCACCCGCGGCAGACTCGGCGCATTCATCGACAGCGCATCGAAGCCCATCCCGGTGAGCAGCAAGGCGCCACAGGGATCCCCGGCCAGCTCGCCGCACACCGACGTGGGAACACCCAGGCGATGGCTCTCTTCCGACAACCTGGCCAGCGCCGACAGCACCGCCGGATGGCAGGCGTCGTAAAGACCCGCCACACGCGGATTGTTGCGATCCACCGCCAGCAGGTACTGGGTCAGGTCGTTGCTGCCCACCGAGAAGAAATCCAGCCGTTGGGACAGCGCCTCGAGCTGATAGAGCGTCGCGGGGACCTCGATCATTACCCCGACCTGGGGCCGCTTGATCCTAGCGCCCTCTTCGTTGATCTCGTCGTTGAGCTCGGCCAGCGCCCGATCGAGCAGACGCAACGCGGCGTCGACTTCGTCGACGTTGGTGATCATCGGCAGCATGATGCGCAGGTTATCCAGCCCGGCCGACGCGCGCAGCATCGCCCGCAGCTGGACCATCAGCACCTCGGGATGGTCGAGGGTCACGCGAATCCCGCGCCAGCCGAGGAACGGATTGGCCTCGTGAATCGGGAAGTAGGGCAAGTCCTTGTCGCCGCCGATGTCCAACGTGCGCATGACCACCGGCAACGGCGCAAACCCCTCCAGCTGCTCGCGATAGAGCCGAGTCTGCTCGTGCTCGCCCGGGAAGCGCTCGGTGATCATGAACGGCACTTCGGTACGGTACAGCCCGACCCCGGCGATACGCGGCTTGAGCACTGCCACCGCATCCACCGCAAGGCCGGTATTGACCATCAACGGGACGCGATGACCGTCCAGCGTTTCGCTGGGCAGGTGCTGCTCGTGCTCGAGCACCTCGGCGAGCGCCAGCTCCTCGTCGATCTGCTTCTGGTAATGACGGGTCAGGTCATCGTCGGGACGCACCAGCAACCGCCCACGGTGACCGTCGAGTATCACCGGCGCACCGTTGAGGCGGGGCAACGGCAGATCGACCATGCCCAGCACGGTGGGAATGCCCATCGCCCGAGCCAGGATCGCCACATGGGAGGTACTCGAGCCTTTCAACGAGACCAGCCCCGCCAGGCGCTCGCGGGGCACCTCGCCGAGCATCGCCACGCTGAGCTCGTCGCCGATCACCACGCAGCGCTCGGGAAAGCCATCGAAACTCTCGCCGGCATCCTGTTGCAGATGTGCCAGCACGCGGCGCCCCAGGTCACGAATGTCCGCGGCGCGTTCACGCAGGTAATCGTCGTCGACGCGCTCCAGGTACTGGACGTGGCGGCGTACCACGTCGGCCAGCGCGCCGGGCGCCCACTGGCCCTCGCGGATGCGCTTCTCGACCTCCTGACCCAGCGCGGCATCGGCCAGCATCTGCTCGTAGACATCGAACAGCGCCAGTTCCTGGCTGGAAATGCGGCTGGCGAGACGCTCCCCGGCGCGCCGGATCTCGTGGCGCACCCGCTCGATCGCCTCGCTCAAGCGGCGAATCTCGAGTTCGATGTCGGTGGGTATCAGGTCGGGCACGTTGTCCAGATCGGCCGGTGGCGCGATGACCACCGCCTTGCCGATCACCATGCCCGGCGAGGCGGCGATGCCCTTGAAGGTCGCCATGCCGTCGGCCCGCGTCGGTCGCGCCAGGGTGCCGGTGGCCAGCGCATGCGCCAGCACGCCGGCGAGCTGCGCCGCCATGGTCACCAGGAAGGCCTCGTCGCCCTCGTCGTAGCGACGCTTCTCCTGCTGCTGGACGACCAGCACCCCCAGCGCGCGGCGCTGATGGATGACCGGCACGCCGAGAAAGCTCGAGAAGCGCTCCTCGCCGGTTTCCTCGAAATAGCGAAAGTGCGGATGCGCCGGGGCATCCTCGAGATTCAGCGGTTCCTCGCGCTGACCGACCAGGCCGACCAGGCCCTCGCCGAGGCGCATCGAGACATGACCCACGGCCTGGGTATTCAGACCGATGGTATCCATCAGCACCAGGCGGTCCTGGGCGGCATCGAACAGGTAGATGGAGCACACATCGGTGTGCATGGCCTTGCGGATGCGTCGCACCATGGTGGCCAACGCGGCCTCAAGACTGCGTGCTCCATTGACCTCCTGGACGATGCGTCTTAGTACATCGAGCATGGGCGTTCTTCTTGTAGTCGAAGGATCGGGGGGTGCCGCAGCGTCAACGCTCGCCCAGGGCGAGTCGCTGGACGCTTGGCGCCAGCTCTCGCAGGGCACGGCGATAGACCTCCCGCTTGAAGGGCACGACCTGCCCCAGCGGATACCAATAACTGACCCATCGCCAGCCGTCGAACTCCGGCTTGGCCGTGGTATCCATGCAGATGCGACTGTCCTGACAGCGAATCTTGAGCAGGAACCACTTCTGTTTCTGGCCGATGCATATCGGCCGCGATTGCGTGCGTATCATGCGCCGGGGCAGGCGATAGCGCAGCCACCCTCGGGTACAGGCCAGCACTTCGACGTCGTCGGGGGTGAGGCCGATCTCCTCCTCCAATTCCCGGTAGAGCGCCTGTTGCGGTGACTCGTAACCCTTGATGCCTCCTTGAGGAAACTGCCATGCATTCTGCCCAACCCGACGCGCCCAGAGCAGCTGGCCCTCAGGGTTGGTAATGATGATACCAACGTTGGGGCGGAAGCCGTCAGCGTCGATCACGGGCTTCACCTTATGAATCCGATATTGGATTCATTCTTCCACAAACGTCGAAAGCGCATCAACACACGGCCGAAAACCCGCGACGGTGGGCAAGCGCCGGGCGTTCTGCAATAATCGCCGCCGCCTTTGAAACCGCCGGCTGCGCCTGACATCAACCAGCCTGACACCAACCAGAGGAGAGTGCTCTTGAGCCTGGCCATCTTCGATCTCGACAACACCCTGCTGGGCATCGACAGCGACCATGCCTGGGGCGAGTTCCTGGTCGAACAGGGCGCCGTGGATCCGATCAGCTATCGCGAGGCCAACCAGCGTTTTCTCGCGGCCTACCAGGACGGCACGTTGGACATTCATGCCTACCTGGCCATGGCCCTCAAACCGCTCGCCGAAAATAGTCCCGAACAGCTGGCCGCCTGGCATCAGCAGTTCATGGCCAGCAAGATCGAGCCGCACATCCTGCCCAAGGGCGAGGAATTGCTGGCCCGGCATCGCGAACGCGGCGACACCCTGTTGATCATCACCGCGACCAACCGCTTCATCACCGGGCCGATCGCCAGGCGCCTGGGCGTCGACGAGCTGATCGCCGTCGATGCGGAAATTCGCGAAGGTCGCTATACCGGCCGCGTATCGGGCACCCCCAGCTTCCGCGAAGGCAAGATCCAGCGCCTCGAGGAGTGGCTGGCGAACCGCGACGTCAGTCTTGATGACGCCTGGTTCTACAGCGACTCGCACAACGACCTGCCGTTGCTCGAGAAAGTCGATCATCCGATCGCCGTGGACCCCGACGCCACCCTCGACAGCATCGCCCGCGCACGTAACTGGCGAATCATAAGCCTGCGATAGAAAAATAGCCGTGCTAGAGATGCTGCATCGCGGCATCGGCACCCTCGCCAGACATCCGCTCAAGTCATTGACTAAGCGGATTTTTTTCGGCCACCACAAAGACAATGTTTTGCTTATGACTAACGCCTCCTGCATAACCCATACCTTTTGAGTGGCTCGTCTTTTCCGCGCCGACCGGTATAATGGGCTTATTTGAATCAGCCCAAAGGGTGACAACCAACCATGCAAGAGGCCGTTGACGTCGTACTGGTAGGTGGCGGAGTGATGAGCGCCACGCTCGCAACACTGCTTCATGAACTGGAACCCACGGCGCGTATCGAGCTCGTCGAGCGCCTGGATTCCATGGCCAGCGAAAGCTCGTTTGCCTGGAACAATGCCGGCACGGGGCACGCCGGCTTGTGCGAACTCAACTACACGCCGCCCGGCGCCGATGGCTCGATCGACATCGACAAGGCGATCCGCATCAACACCCTGTTCGAGGAATCCAAGCAGCTCTGGAGCGCTCTGGTCGCGCATGGCAACCTCGGCGACCCCGCCGACTTCCTGTCGCCGGTGCCGCACCTGAGCTTCGTGCGTGGCGAGAAGAACGTGAGATTCCTGCGCGCTCGCCACGAAGCCATGAGCAACCACCACTGCTTCGAGTCGATGCAGTATTCGCAGGATCCCGCGACCATCGCCGCCTGGGCCCCGCTGCTGATGGCAGGGCGCACGGCCGACGAACCGGTCGCCGCGACCCGCGTCGAAGCCGGCACGGATGTCAACTTCGGGGCCTTGACCAACCGGCTGCTGACCCGCCTGACCGAACAGGACAGCGATCGGGTCGGCATCCGCACGGGCCAGACAATCAGGGATCTCGCGCGCAACGCCGACGGCACCTGGAATCTGCAGATCGAGACCCGCGCTGGCGGGCAGCGCGTCGTGCGCTCGCGCTTCGTCTTCCTGGGTGCCGGCGGGGCCTCGCTGCGCCTGCTGCAGAAAAGCGGCATTCCCGAAGCCAGGGGCTATGGCGGCTTTCCCGTCAGCGGGCAGTGGCTGCGCTGCGACAAGCCCGAGGTCGTCTCGCAGCACCGGGCCAAGGTGTACAGCAATGCCGCCGTCGGCGCGCCGCCGATGTCGGTGCCGCATCTCGACACCCGCCATGTCGACGGCAAGCCCTCGCTGCTGTTCGGCCCCTTCGCCGGCTTTACCACCAAGTTTCTCAAGAACGGCTCCATCCTCGATCTGGTCAAGACCGTGCGCGCGACCAATCTCAGCCCGATGCTGTCCGTCGCGCGCAGCAATGTCAGCCTGATGAAATACCTGCTCGAACAGGTTCGGCTCTCCCACGCTCAACGCGTCGAGGAACTGCGCGCCTTCTATCCGGACGCCCAGGCCGAGGATTGGCAACTCGAAGTCGCCGGCCAGCGCGTTCAGATCATCAAGAAGGATCCCCGGCGGGGAGGCACACTTCAGTTCGGCACCGAGATCGTCACCGCTAGCGACGGTTCCCTGGCCGCCTTGCTGGGCGCCTCGCCCGGCGCCTCGACGGCCACCTCGATCATGCTCGACCTGATCGAGCGCTGCTTCCCCGAGCGCTTCGCCTCCGTACAGTGGCAGGCGCGTCTCAAGCGCCTGGTGCCGGTGCGCGCCGAGACCTTGCAGAAGGACGCAACCCGGCTCGGCGAAGTACGCCGCGAGACGCATCGAATCCTCAAGCTCGGCGCCGCCGACCCCGCTTCCAGCCGCCCTGCCGAGTCGACACCGCGCGCCACCCGCGTGCCGAGCCGCAACGCCGATGAGACGCGGCATGAGTCGATGACGGCTTCCTGAATCATCTTTGCCTGATACACTGACTGCCCCGGCCATGCCCGGGGCAGGTGCGTTTACACGGACGATGGCCCGGGCCATCTTGGCCAAGGGATGGTTACTTCTATTATGCGTTGGCGATTCTCGTTGTCCCCTGCATGGCTCGCCCTGTTGCTCGGCGTGGCGCTATTGGTCTGGCTGGCCTTCGGCGACATGCAGCGCTTTCGCCAGCGGCCCCCCGAGGCGCAAGCGAGCGCTCAATCCAGCCTGCCGCGGGTCGAGGTCGAGACCGCCCAGGCCCAGGCGTATACGCCTCACGTCATCCTCCAGGGGCAGCTCGAATCGCGTCAGGAGGTCACCCTGCGCGCTCGCCGGGCCGGCGAGGTCATCGCCCTGCCGCAGCCCCGGGGCGCCAGGGTGGACGCCGGTACGCAGCTCGTGGAGGTCGACCCCGGCGACCTGCCGGCGCAGATCGAGCGCGCCGAAGCGCAGCTCGCCCTGAGCCGCTCGGAACTCGCCGGCGGGCAAAAGCTCAGCGGCCGCAACCTGGTCTCCGACAATGAATTGCTGCGCCTCAAGAGCGCGCTGGCCCAAAGCCGTGCCGAGCTTGCCGAGTTGCGTGAGTCGCTCGCCGACACGCAGATCGAGGCCCCCTTCGCCGGCGTGCTCGACCGGCTCGAGGTCGACATCGGCGAGTATCTGCAAGCCGGCGAGGAGATCGGCCTGCTGGTCGATATCGCCCAGCTCAAGGCCAAGGCGTGGCTACCCCAGCGCCGCGCCGACGAGGTCCGCGAAGACATGCCGGTCACCGTCACGCTGCTCGATGGGCGCATCCTCGAGGGACAGGTCAGCTTCCTCGCCAGCAGCGCCGAGGACGCCACTCGCAGCTACCCGCTCGAGGTCCGCGTGTCCAACCCGCAGCGCCTGCGCATCGCCGGAGCCAGCGCGACACTCGACATCGCCCTGCCCGAACGGCCGGCACAGCGCATCTCGCCGGCCCTGCTGGTGCTCGACGCACGCGGCCGAATGGGCGTCAAGACCGTCTCGGACGACGCCACGGTACGCTTCATGCCAGTCGACCTCATCAGCGCCGATGCCGATCAGGCCTGGGTCGGCGGCCTGCCTGACGCGGTGCGCCTGATCACCCTGGGCGGCGGTTTCGTCGAAGCCGGGCAGCGCGTCGAGGCGGTGGCGGCCGAGCGATCCACGGCCCAACCCGCCTCACCCGCCCCGGGTGATCGCTGATGCGCGCGCTGATCGATGCCGCGCTGGATCGCTCGCGCACCACCCTGCTGCTGCTGGCGTTCCTGCTGCTGGCCGGCGGCCTCGCCTACCAGGCGATTCCCAAGGAAGCCAATCCCGACGTCGCGATTCCCATGATCTACGTCTCGATGAGCCTCGAGGGGGTCAGCCCCGAGGATGCCGAGCGCCTGCTGGTGCGTCCCATGGAGCAGGAACTGCGCGCCATCGAGGGCATCGAGCAGATGACCGCCCAGGCCAGCGAGGGCTTCGCCTCGATCACCCTGGAGTTCGACGCCGGCTTCGATCCCCGCCAGGCGCTGGCCGACGTGCGCGAGAAGGTCGATATCGCGCGCAGTTCCCTGCCCGAGCAGGCCGAGGAACCGCGGGTCATGGAAGTCAACGTATCGCGCTTCCCGGTGCTCTCGGTGGGTCTGTCGGGACCGCTGTCGGCCGCCGAGCTGATGACCGCGGCACGCGGCCTTAAGGACGCCATCGAGAGCATCCCTCAGGTACTCGAGGTCGACATCGCCGGCGAGCGCGAACGCCTGATGGAGATCGTCGTCGACCCGCTGATCCTCGACAGCTACGGCATCGACTTCGACACCTTGCTCAATCTGGTCTCGCGCAACAACCAGCTGGTCGCCGCGGGCAGCATCGACAACGGCGCCGGTCGTCTGGCGATCAAGGTGCCCGGGGTGATCGAAAACCTCGACGACCTGCTCGGCATGCCGATCAAGGTCGACGGCGACCGGGTGGTCACCTTCGGCGACGTCGCGACCATTAACCGCACCTTCAAGGACCCCGCCGGCTACGCGCGCATCGACGGCCAGCCGGCGATGGTGCTGGAAATCTCCAAGCGCACCGGCGCCAATATCATCGCCACCATCGACGCGGTCAAGGCGCTGCTCGCCGAGGCCGGGCCGCAGTTGCCCGAGACCCTCGACGTGCGCATCATCATGGACGAGTCGACTACCGTCGAGCGCTTGCTCAACGACCTGCTCAACAATGTGCTGACCGCGGTGGTGCTGGTGCTGATCGTGATCCTGGCGACCATGGGGTTGCGCTCGGCGCTGCTCGTCGGGCTGACCATCCCCGGCGCCTTCCTGATCGGCATCCTGCTGATATGGGCGGTCGGCTATACGCTCAACATCGTGGTGCTGTTCGCGCTGATCCTGGTCGCCGGCATGCTGGTGGACGGCGCCATCGTGGTCGCCGAGCAGGCCGACCACAACCTCGTCGCAGGCCAGCCGGCACGCGCCGCCTGGGCCGGCGCGGCGGGGCGCATGGCCTGGCCGGTAATCACCTCCGCCGCCACCACGCTGGCGGTGTTCATGCCGTTGCTGTTCTGGCCCGGCGTGGTCGGCGAATTCATGAAATACCTGCCGGCCACGGTGATCCTGTGCCTGCTCGCCTCGCTGGTCATGGCACTGGTGTTCCTGCCGACCCTGGGCCATCTGCTGAGCCGCGAACGCTCCACCGGCAGCCTCCGGGTCAGCACCGGCGGCCGGCTCTACCGCCGTGTGCTGGCACGCCTGCTGCGTCACCCGGCACTGACGCTCATCGGCACGCTGCTGCTGATGGCGCTGGTCTACGTCGGCTACGCACGCTTCAACCAGGGCGTCGAGTTCTTCCCCTCGGTGGAACCCGACAGTGCCCAGATTCTGGTCCATGCGCGCGGTGACCTGTCGGTCGCCGAAAAGGATGCCGTGGTCCGGCGCGTCGAACGCCGCGTCGCCGGAATGGCCGAGATCAAGGCGCTCTACGCACGTTCTTTCGCGGTCCCCGACGGCCAGCTCGGCGCCGACGTGATCGGCCAGTTGACCTTCCAGTTGATCGACTGGAACCAGCGCCGTCCGGCGCGCCGGATCCTTGCCGAGATGGCCGAGCGCACCGTCGACCTGCCCGGCGTGCGCCTGGAATTCCGCGAACAGGAGCAGGGCCCGACCGGCGGCAAGCCGATCCAGATCGAACTCACCGCGCGCCAGCCGGCAGCGATCGAACCCGCGATCGAGCAGTTGCGCGCGGCGATGAACGAACTCGACGGCTTCCGCGACATCGAGGACAATCGCAGCCTGCCCGGGGTCGAGTGGCGGCTACAAGTCGATCGCGAGGCGGCAGCCCGCTTCGACGCGGATGTCACCACCGTCGGCAGCGCGGTGCAACTGGTCACCAACGGCCTGCAACTCGCCACCTATCGCCCGCCCGACGCCGACGACGAGGTCGACATCCGGGTGCGCCTACCCGGGGCCTGGCGTAGTCTCGACCAGCTGCGCCGCTTGACCGTCACCACCGCGCGCGGCCAGGTGCCGATCAGCCAGTTCGTGCGCCTCGAGCCGGCGCCCAAGGTCGGCACCCTGCATCGCGTCAACGGACGGCGCGCACTGACCCTGAAAGCCGACGTCGCCCCCGGCCGGCAGATCGACGAGCGCCTGCGCGCGCTGAGCGGCGCGCTCGATTCGCTCCCCGAGGGGGTCCGCTACAGCTTCGCCGGCGAGCAGCAAGACCAGGCCGAGACCAGCCGCTTCCTGGGCATAGCCTTCGGCGTGGCGATCTTCATGATGTCGATCATCCTGGTCACTCAGTTCAACAGCCTCTACCAGGCGGGCTTGGTGCTCTCGGCAATCGTCTTTTCCACCGCCGGGGTGCTGCTCGGCCTGCTGCTCAATGCACAGCCGTTCGGCATCGTCATGGTGGGCATGGGCATCATCGCCCTGGCCGGCATCGTGGTGAACAACAATATCGTGCTGATCGACACCTACAATCAGTTGCTGGCCGAGGGCCTGGATGCCTTCAACGCCGCGCTCGAAGCCGGCAGCCGGCGTCTGCGGCCGGTGCTGTTGACCGCCATCACCACGGTGCTAGGGCTGATGCCGATGGTGCTGAGCGTCAATGTCGATCTACTCTCGCCGATCCTGGGTTTCGGCGCGCCCTCGACCCAGTGGTGGACCCAGCTGTCCAGCGCGATCGCCGGCGGGCTGAGCTTCGCCACCGGCCTGACGCTGCTGCTGACGCCGTGCATGCTCTACCTGGGCGCGCGCATCGGGGCGCGACTGCGCAGCCGCCGCGGAACGACGCAAGGGGCGTGATAAAACCTTCAGCCCATGCGCCAGTGGCCATCCAAACCAGTGTTAGATAGGGGTCGGGAAGGGCTGAGCCCTCTCCGCCCTTAACGCTGAAAGTTGAGCATCCGCTCCAGCGGCTTGAGCGCCTCAAGGCGCAGCGCGTCGTCGACGAACACCTCGCCGCTGTAGTCGCGCAGCGCGCCGGCCAGGTTGTCCAGCGCGTTCATCGCCATCCACGGGCAGTGCGCGCAGCTCCTGCAGGTCGCGCCGTTGCCGGCGGTGGGCGCCTCGAACAGCGTCTTGCCGGGCACCGCCTGCTGCATCTTGAAGAAGATGCCGCGGTCGGTGGCGACGATCAGGCGCTGGTGGGGCAATTCGCGGGCGGCGTTGATCAGCTGCGAGGTGGACCCCACCACGTCGGCGATCTCGACCACCGGCGCCGGCGACTCCGGATGCACCAGCACCGCGGCGTCCGGATAGAGCGCCTTGAGGTCGTTGATGCCCTTGGCCTTGAACTCGTCGTGGACGATGCAGGCGCCGTCCCACAGCAGCATGTCGGCGCCGGTCTTCTGCTGGATGTAGCCGCCCAGGTGCTTGTCGGGGGCCCACAGGATCTTCTCGCCCCTGGCCTGCAGGTGCTCGATCACGTCGACGGCGATCGACGAGGTCACCACCCAGTCGGCGCGCGCCTTGACCGCCGCCGAGGTGTTGGCATAGACCACCACCGTGCGCTCCGGGTGCTGATCGCAGAACGCCGCGAACGCGTCGGCCGGACAACCGATGTCCAGCGAGCAGGTGGCTTCTAGAGTGGGCATCAGCACGCGCTTCTCGGGCGACAGGATCTTCGCCGTCTCGCCCATGAAGCGCACCCCGGCGACCACCAGCGTCGCGGCCTCGTGACGGGCGCCGAAGCGCGCCATCTCCAGCGAATCCGCCACGCAGCCGCCGGTCTCCTCGGCCAGTTGCTGGATCGCGTCGTCGGTGTAGTAGTGGGCGACGAGCACCGCGTTGCGGGCTTCGAGCAGGCGCTTGATCTCGTCGATGCGCGCCTCGTCCTCGGCGGGGATCCGCGTCGGGCAATAGGCGCGAGCCAGGTGCTCTTGCACCAGGGCGCGGGAAGTCATGATTGTCATCGTGTCTACCACTGTGACAGGCAGGGGCCCCCCCTGCGTGGCTCGAAGCGCCGGCGATCGATCGCTTCGATCGCGGCGCACCTGACGAGCATGGTACTGCGCACCTTGCGCGCTGCCCAGCCCGTCGTTACCTCATACTGCCTTGGACAATCTCGCGACCGCCAGGTTTCCGGCGGCCCGACACAGCAAAACGCCCCCGCAGCAAGGCTACGAGGGCGTCGAATCGCAATCTGGTGGGTCGTGTAGGATTCGAACCTACGACCAATTGGTTAAAAGCCAACTGCTCTACCAACTGAGCTAACGACCCGCAACGCGCCCTCGCGAGAGCGACGTTCGGCGGAGTGGTGGGTCGTGTAGGATTCGAACCTACGACCAATTGGTTAAAAGCCAACTGCTCTACCAACTGAGCTAACGACCCGCCGCCGGGTCCGTCGAGAATGGTGGGTCGTGTAGGATTCGAACCTACGACCAATTGGTTAAAAGCCAACTGCTCTACCAACTGAGCTAACGACCCTCCCGACAGGGCGCACATATTACCGGCAGCGCCCTCTCCTGGCAATACCTTTTTGTCGACGAATCAGCGCTTAACGCGAGCCCTTGGGCTTGCGCATCGCGCGTACCGGGCGGCGCTTGTTCTTGTCGCGGCTCCAGCGATTCTGCTCGTCGGGGGTCAGGCCCGGCACCTTGCGCGGGGCGAGACCGGCGAGCGTGGACAGGTCGTCGATCTCGCCCTGGGTGAGTTCGGTCCACTCGCCGGCCTTGGCCCGCTTGTCGAGAAAGATGTTGCCGTAGCGCACGCGCTTGAGCCGGCTGACGGTCAGGCCCTGCGACTCCCACAGCCGGCGCACCTCGCGGTTGCGGCCCTCCATGATCACCACATGGAACCAGGTGTTGATGCCCTCGCCGCCGAACTCCTGGACGTCGCTGAAGCGCGCCGGGCCATCCTCGAGCATCACCCCCTCGACCATCGCCACGACGTGCTCGCGCTCGACCTGGCCCATCACCCGCACCGCGTATTCGCGCTCGACCTGGGTCGAGGGGTGCATCAGCCGGTTGGCCAGCTCGCCGTCGGTGGTGAACAGCAGCAGGCCGCTGGTGTTGATGTCGAGCCGGCCGATGGCGATCCAGCGCTCGCCCTTGAGCCGCGGCAGGCGCTCGAAGACGGTGCGTCGGCCCTCGGGGTCCTTGCGCGTGCACAGCTCGCCCTCGGGCTTGTTGTACATGATCACCCGGCGCGACACCTCGGCGTCGTCGCGCAGCGTGACCAGCCGGTCGTCGAAGGCGACCCGATCGCGGCTTGCGATGCGATCGCCGAGCTTGGCCACCTCGCCGTTGACCTTGACCCGGCCGTCGCTGATCGCGGCTTCCATCTCGCGGCGCGAACCCAGCCCGGCGCGGGCAAGAACCTTCTGGAGCTTTTCGGTGTTGCTGTTTTTACTAGAGCTACTGGAGTTGCTGGAACTGTTCATGAGTCTGAGGGTGTCTCATCGGTTGAATGGTCCGCGCCGCCTGAATCGCCGTCATCGACGCCATCGTCTGCGTCGTCGGCGCTCCGTTGCTGGCGGGCGCGTTCGGCCAGGCGCGCTTCGAGATCGGCGAAGCTCAGTCCCGGCCGGCGTGACGCCTTCCCGGCGTGGGTATCGTCGGCCGTCCCGGCCGGCGTGGTGGTTTCGAGGGGTGTAAAGCGCGGCATGTCGTCCGTCGCGTCGTGCCCTGCCCGGTCGTCCCGTGTCGTCTCTTCCTGCGGCACCGGAGCCGCGGATGTCTCCGAGGTCGTCGTTTCGGGCGCATCGGCCATCTCAGCGTCGTCCCGCGACTCGGGGTCAGTGTAGCCCGGCTCGCCGAGATCGATGCCCTGCAATTCGTGCATCGGCGGCAGCGCGTCGAGGGTCTTGAGGCCGAAGTCGTCGAGGAACTGGCGAGTGGTGGCGAATACCGACGGCCGACCCGGCACGTCGCGCTGGCCGACCACGCGAATCCAGCCGCGCTCGCTGAGGGTGCGCATGATCGAGCCGCTCACCGCCACGCCGCGCACCTCCTCGATATCGCCACGCGTCACCGGTTGACGGTAGGCGATCAGCGCCAGCGTCTCGAGCAGCGCCCGGGAGTAGCGCTGCGGACGTTCGTCCCACAGCCGCGAGACCCACGGCGACAGCCGTTGGCGGATGCGTACCTGATAGCCCGAGGCCGACTCGATCAGCTCCAGCGCTGTGCTTTCCAGTCGCGCGCCCAGCTCGCTCAGCGAATCGCGCAAGTCGCGTCGTGCCGGGCGCTCGTGTTCGTCGAACAGCGCCTCGATACGCTCCAGCGACAGCGGTTCGCCGGCCGCCAGCAGGGCCGCCTCGAGAATTTCGTCGAGTCGCGTGCTGAGCGTAATGCCACTCGCTTCCCGGTTCACGCCTCTTCCTCCTCGAAGGCGCTCTCGCCGCCTTCGCTGGTTCGGTCATCGTTTGCCAAGGCCTCGTCGGCGTCGACGGGCTGGCGGGCGCGCACGTGAATCGGCGACAGCGGCACGTTCTGGACGATCTCGATCATCGCCTCCTTGGCCAGCTCGAGAATCGCCATGAACGTCACCACGACCCCCGCCCGCCCCTCCTCGAGGCTGAACAGCGACTCGAAGGGCGTGAACCCCTCGTGATTCAGGCGCTCCATGATGATCAGCATGCGCTCGCGGGTGGAGAGCACCTCGCGGCTGATGGTGTGCGCCTGATTGAGCTCGGCGCGCTTGAGAATCCCCGACAGCGCCTGCAGCAGCTCGTCGAGCCCAACCTCGGGGTGGACCACGCGGGTCTCGAGCGCTGGCAGGCCGGCCTGGGCGCCGAACCAGTCGCGGCCCAGGCGCGGCAGTTCGTCGAGGCCTTCGGCGGCGAGCTTCAGGCGTTCGTACTCCTGCAGCCGGCGGATCAGCTCGGCGCGCGGATCCTCCTCGTCGTCCTCGTCATCGCCCTTGGGCGGACGCGGCAGCAGGGTCCGCGACTTGATCTCGGCGAGCATCGCCGCCATCAGCAGGTACTCGCCGGCCAGGTCGATCTCCAGCGCCTTCATCAGTTCGACGTATTCGATGTACTGGTGGGTAATTGCCGCCACGTCGATGGCCAGGATATCCAGATTCTGGCGCCGGATCAGATAGAGCAGCAGATCGAGCGGCCCCTCGAAGGTCTCGAGGAACACCCGCAGCGCCTCGGGCGGAATGTACAGATCCTCCGGCAGCTCGGTAATCGGCTGGTCGTGCAACCGTGCCAGCACCGCCGCCGCTTGCTGAACGGCGGCCTGCTCGGGCGCTGCGACACTGTCCGGCGTTTCGCTCACGATCGGCGGGGCCTCGGCTGCTGCTGGGGTTGTCGATAGCTTCGATAGCTTCGAAGGTCGTCGAAACCAAAGCCGCTAGTCTATCAAGCCCGGAGCGCGTCAAGCATCCGAAATAGCCTCGTTCAGTACGCCGACCCGGCGCCGTCCGTCTTGCCATAGCGCCCCACGTAGTCGAACAGCTTCTCGCGAACCTGCCAGTGGCGCCCCACCCGTAGGCCATTCGCTTGATGACCTTGATTCAGTTGCTCATGCCCTCCAGCACGCTGGTGTTCAACCGATGCCGGGCGCCAGACGCAGCCCGCGACCGACGATCACCGGCGTGGCGCGATGCCCGCGCACGATTCTATTGAGGTCGTCTTCGGCGAACACCCCGCGGCTGTTCGGTGCCAATCGCGAGAAGTCATAACGCTCGACGCTGGCATCGACCCGCGTGGGGGGCCTGCCTGAGCCGCTCGATCGCCCGGCGATAGCTGGCGTCATCGGCGGGCCCGCCGGCAAAAGCCTCCAGATTGCGCACCACCGACTGCACCGAACCGAACACCACCTGGCGCGCGGCCTGCTTGCGCCCCAGCCCGGCGCTGAAGATGTCCGCCTCGAGCCCATAAGCCCGGTACTTGGCGTGATTCTGCTCGACCAGTTCGCGCACGTCGGCCAGCACCAGCACCCGGCCGCGGGCCCGCAGCTTCGTCGGCGAATCCTGGCAGACCGTCACGCTTGGCACCCTTTGAATTCCGGCGTTGTGCCCAGAAGTAGTCTTTTAGGGCGACAGGATGTTGCCGTCCTTCCATCGCACATCGCAACAACGAGGAGCCTTCCCATGCAAGCACCGACAGGTCCCGAATGCGGCAGCCGCGAGAAGCGTTTTCCGCCGGGCCGCGAAGGCCAGTACTACGTGTTCTGCGACAATTGCGGCCACGACTTCGGCCGCTATGATCAGTTGATCGAGAACTTCCGCCACATTCTGGCCGATCTCGAGGAAAAGCTGGGCATCGACGACGCCTCACCGCGGCCCGCGCCGGATTCGCAAGACTGACCCGCGCCGGAACGCTACGGCGGGGGATCCTTCGGTTTCACCGACAAGGAGAGTGTCATGGCCAACACCACTTACTTCGTGGTCATCGCCGAATTTCAGATCAAACCGGGCCAGGTGCCGACTTTCCTGGCGCTGGCCCACAACGACGCCAGCGAGTCGCTGACCAACGAGGAGGGTTGCCTGGCCTTCGACGTGCTGACCCCGGAAGGCAGCGAGGAGCTGGTCGTGCTGCACGAGGTCTACCGCGATCGCGCCGCCTACGAACATCACCAGCAGATGCCCCACTACGCGCCGTTCAAGGAAGGCAGCGCGCCGCTGCTGAATGGCCAGCCGAGCGTACGCTTTTTCTACACCGCGGTACGGCCCGAGTAAGTACGCAAACGGGCTTGCCGAGTGGCAAGTCCGCTGGATGGCAACTTCCGGTGGCGTTCAGCCGAGCCAGACCCGGGCGTTGCGGAACAGTCGCAGCCAGGCGCCGTCGCGAGTCCATTCGGCCGGCCGCCAGGAGTTGGTGACGGCGCGGGCCACCCGCTCGGGGTGCGGCATCATGATGGTGACGCGCCCGTCCGGCGTGGTCAGCCCGGTCACCCCGGACGGCGAGCCGTTGGGGTTGGCCGGATAGCGGGTGGTCACCTGGCCGTAGTTGTCGACGTAGCGCAGCGCGATCTGCTCGCTGCCCTGCATGGCGCGCAGATGGCCGGCGTCGCGGAACTCGGCGCGCCCCTCGCCGTGGGCCACGGCGATCGGCAGCCGCGAGCCCTCCATGCCGGCGAGCAGGATCGATGGGCTCTGCTCGACCTGGACCATCGACACCCGCGCCTCGAACTGCTCGGACTCGTTGCGCACGAAGCGCGGCCAGTTGTCGGCGCCGGGAATCAGTTCCTTGAGCTGCGAGAACATCTGGCAGCCGTTGCACACGCCCAGCGCGAAACTGTCGTCGCGCGCGAAGAACGCCGCGAACTGCTCGCGAGCGCGGGCGTTGAACAGCGCCGACTTGGCCCAACCGCCGCCGGCGCCGAGCACGTCGCCGTAGGAGAAGCCGCCGCAGGCGACCAGCCCCTTGAACGCGTCGAGGCTCACGCGGCCTTCGAGAATGTCGCTCATGTGCACGTCGATGGCCTCGAAGCCGGCCTTGTCGAAGGCCGCGGCCATCTCCAGCTGGCCGTTGACGCCCTGCTCGCGCAGGATCGCCATGCGCGGGCGGGTCGCGTTGACGAACGGCGCGGCGATGTCCTCGTCGACGTCGAAGCTCGGCGAAGCGGACAGCCCCGGGTCGCGCAGGTCGAGCAGATCGTCGAACTCGGCCTTGGCGCACTCCGGGTTGTCGCGCAGCGCCTGCAGGCGATAGCTGGTCTCGGCCCAGGTGCGCTGGGTCAGCGCCCGGGTGGTCTCGAGCAGCGGCTCCTCGAACAGCGTCACGCGCACCTGATCGTCGTAGCGTGGCCGGGCGATGACGCCGCAGGTGCCGATGCCCGCCGCGGCGAACTGGGCGAGCACGAACTCGGTGTCCTGGCGATCGACCTGGATCACCGCGCCGAGCTCCTCGGCGAACAGCGCGCCGGCCGCCTCGAAGGCGTCGTCGACCAGCCAGTCGAGCTTGATCTCGAGCCCGCCGCGGCCGGCGAAAGCCATTTCCAGCAGCGTCACCAGCAACCCGCCGTCGCTGCGATCGTGGTAGGCGAGCAGCTTGCCGTCGGCATTGAGGCCCTGGATCACGGCGAAGAACGCTGCAAGATCCTCGGCCTCGTCGAGATCCGGGCAGACGTCGCCGACCTGGCCGTAGACCTGGGCCAACGCCGAGCCGCCCAGGCGATTCCGGCCGCCGCCCAGGTCGATCAGGATCAGATCGCTCTCGTCGCGGTCGAGGCGCAACTGCGGCGTCAGCGTGGCGAGCGCGTCGGTGACCGGCGCAAAACCGGTGACGTTGAGGGTCAGCGGCGCGGTGATCGCCTTGTCCTCGGCGTCGTCGCCCTCGCCCGCCTGCCAGGCGGTGCGCATCGACATCGAGTCCTTGCCCACCGGAATGGCGATGCCAAGCTGAGGGCAGAGTTCCATGCCCACCGCGTGCACGGCGTCATACAGCGCCTGGTTCTCGCCGGGGTGATCGGCGGCGCTCATCCAGTTGGCGGAAAGCTTGACGTCGCCGAGCGTGGCGATGGGCGCCGCGGCAAGATTGGTGACCGTCTCGGCGACCGCCAGCCGGGCGCTGGCCGCCGGGTCGATCAGCGCCACCGGCGCTCGCTCGCCCATCGCCATGGCCTCGCCGGCGTGGGTGTCGTAACTGGCGGTAGTCACCGCCACGTCGGCCACCGGCACCTGCCACGGGCCGACCATCTGATCGCGGGCGACCTGGCCGGTGATCGAACGATCGCCGATGGTGATCAAAAAACTCTTCGAGGCCACCGCCGGCAGGCGCAGCACCCGATCGAGGGCCTCGCGCAGGTCGAGATTGTCGAAATCGGCGCCCGGCATCGGCCGCGCCTGGCGCGTGAACTCGCGCTGCATCCTGGGCGGCTTGCCGAACAGCACGCTCATCGGCAGATCGATCGGTGTGCTGTCGAAGTGATCGTCGTGCACGGCCAGGTGATGCGCCTCGACGGCCTCGCCGACCACCGCGTAGGGGCAGCGCTCGCGCGCGCACAGCGCCTCGAAGGTGGCCAGATCGTCGGCCGCCACCGCCAGCACGTAGCGCTCCTGGGCCTCGTTGCACCAGATCTCCAGCGGGCTCATGCCCGGCTCGGCGTTGGGCACGTCGCGCAGCTCGAAGCGCCCGCCACGCCCGCCGTCCTTGACCAGCTCGGGCAGGGCGTTGGACAGCCCGCCGGCGCCGACGTCGTGGATGAAGCGGATGGGATTTTCATCGCCCAGCGCCCAGCAACGGTCGATGACCTCCTGGGCGCGGCGCTCCATCTCGGGGTTGCCGCGTTGCACCGAGGCGAAATCGAGATCCTCGCTCGAGGTACCGGACGCCATGCTCGAGGCCGCCCCGCCGCCGAGCCCGATCAGCATCGCCGGGCCGCCCATCACGATCAGCTTGGCGCCGATGGGTATCTCGCGCTTGGCGACGTGGCCCTCGCGGATGTTGCCGTAGCCGCCGGCCAGCATCACCGGCTTGTGGTAGCCGCGCCGCTCGATGCCGTCGACGCCCACCGCGTCCTGCTCGTAGCTGCGGAAATAACCGGCGAGGTTGGGGCGGCCGAACTCGTTGTTGAAGGCCGCCCCGCCGATCGGCGCCTCGAGCATGATCTGAAGCGCGCTCTGGATGCGTTCGGGCTTGCCGTAGTCGAAGGCTTCCCAGGGCTGGACGAACTCGGGGATGCGCAGGTTGGACACCGCGAAGCCGGTCAGCCCGGCCTTGGGCTTGCCGCCGACGCCGGTCGCGCCCTCGTCGCGGATCTCGCCGCCCGAGCCGGTCGCCGCACCGGGATGCGGGGCGATCGCGGTCGGGTGATTGTGGGTCTCGACCTTCATCAGGATATGGATGGGTTCCTGATGCGTGGCGTATCGCGCCGCTTCGGGCGCGTTGACGTTCGCCGTTCGCGCGGCTTCGGACGCGTTAATTCGCGCGGCTTCGGACGCGTTAATTCGCGCGGCTTCGGGCGCGTTAATTCGCGCGGCTTCGGGCGCGTTAATTCGCGCGGCTTCGGGCGCGTTAATTCGCGCGGCTTCGGGCGCGTTAAATAGCAGCGGCGCGGCGAAGAAACGCCCGGCCCGGCTGCCGCGAATCACCGCGGCGTTGTCGCTGTAGGCCGAGAGCACGTCGTCGCCGGATTGCTCGTGGGTGTTCTTGATCATCTGGAACAGCGAGCGCGGCTGCGCCTCGCCGTCGATCAGCCAGTCGGCGTTGAAAATCTTGTGCCGGCAGTGCTCGGAGTTGGCCTGGGCGAACATCATCAGCTCGACATCGCTGGGATTGCGCTCGAGCTCGACGAATGCCTGGTGCAGGTAGTCGATCTCATCGTCGGCCAGCGCCAGGCCCAGCTCGCCGTTGGCGGCCTCCAGCGCGGCGCGCCCGCTGCCGAGCACGTCGACCTGGGCGAGCGGCGCCGGCGCGCGCTGCGCGAACAGCTTGGCCGCGTCGCTTGAGTTGGCGAGCACCGATTCGGTCATGCGGTCGTGCAGGGTGGCGATGATCGCCTCGAAGGCCGCCTCGCTGAGCACGCCGTCGAGAGTCACCCGGTAGGCGATGCCCCGTTCGATGCGCCGGACCCGGTTCAGGCCGCAATTGTGGGCGATGTCGGTGGCCTTGGACGACCACGGCGACAGCGTGCCGAGTCGCGGCACCACCAGGAACAGGTGACCTTCGCGCGCGGCCGGAGCCTCTTCGCGGGCGCCGTAGGCCAACAGGCTGTCGAGCACGGCGCGTTCACCGGAAGCCCAGTCGCCGTCGTGGTCCACGAAGTGCACGTAGTCGGCGTGCAGCGTCTCGATCTCGGGAACCCGGGCACGCAGCGTGGCCAGCAGCTTGGCATGACGGAAAGCGGAAAGGGCGGGCGCGCCTCTCAGTTCGAGCATGTCGAAAGAAGCCTCTGTGAAAGCCGAAGAATGGGTGCCGCGGGCGGCGATTGAATCGTCCATGATACTAAAAAGCCGTTGCTTCGAGAAATCCGTGGAATGGCCTCAGGTGACAGTCTCGAGGCCCCCGGGTATGGTGAGGCGTCCACTGTTACCGACGGCACCGCATGCTTCAGGCTTTCGCCCGCCACCCGCGTCGATTGGGGCTCAGCATGACAGGCCTTGTGCTGCTTGGCTGGCCGGTACTGAACCCGCCGCCCGAGGCTCCGCTGCTCGATGCCATTCGCGCCCGCGATTTTCTGCAGGTGGATACCCGCAACACCCCGACCACCTACTACCAAGGCCGCCAGGGGCCAACCGGCTTCGAGTTCGAGTTGGTCAGGCGCTTCGCCGAGCGGCTCGGCGTCAGCCTGTCGCTGGACAGCGATGGCAATATCGACGACGTGCTCGACGCCGTGCGCAGCGGCAAGGCCGACCTGGGCGCCGCGGCGCTGCCGCTCGACCCGACCCTGCCCGGCATCCACTTCAGCCGCGCGATCATGACCCTGCAGCCGCTGGTGGTGTATCGCCGCGGGTTGCCGCCGGTCGACGAACCCGGCAAGCTGCTGGACCGTTCGATCGGCGTGATCAAGGGCTCCGGCGCCGGCCTGGTGCTGCGCGAGCTGCAGCAGGACTCGCTGCCCGGGGTGAGCTGGAAGGAGTCGGCCGACATCGAGGTCGCCGATCTGCTCAGCCTGGTCGAGAACGGCGAGCTCGACGTGGCGGTGATCTACGCGCACCAGTTCAAGCTCAACCGGTTGTTCTTCCCCGGCGTCGAGAACGGCTTCTTGCTCGGCGATCCGCTGAGCCTGGCCTGGGCGCTGCCCGCCGATCGGGGGCTGGGTCTGCTGCAGCGCGTCAACCGCTTCCTGGACGAGATGCAGGCCGACGGTACGCTCGCCGCGCTCAGCGCGCGCTATTTCGGCCAGGACGATTATCTGGAATACGTTGGCGCGCGGACCTTCATCCAGCAGGCCAATGCGCGCCTGGACACCTACAAGGATGAGTTCCTCGCCGCCGCCCGCAAGACCGGCTTCGACTGGAAGCTGCTTGCCGCGCTGGGCTATCAGGAATCGCACTGGAAGCCCGAGGCGACCTCGCCGACCGGGGTACGCGGGCTGATGATGCTCACCCAGTCGACCGCCGAGCAGGTGGGCGTGACCAACCGGCTCGACCCGGCGCAGAGCATCGACGGCGGGGCGCGCTACCTGAAGAGCGTCAAGCAGCGCCTGCCGGAGGAGATCGAGGAGCCGGACCGCACCTGGATGGCGCTGGCCGCTTACAACGTCGGTCTCGGCCATCTCTACGACGCCCAGAAGATCGCCGAGATGCGTGGCGGCGATCCCTACGCCTGGGCCGACGTGCGCGAGGCCCTGCCGCTGCTGCAAAAGCGCAAATGGTATTCGCAGGTGCGCTATGGCTATGCCCGCGGCGGCGAACCGGTGATCTACGTGCGCAACATTCGCCGCTACTACGAGATCCTCAACTACATCGAACGCAGCCAGCAGCAGTTCTTCCAGCTCAATCAACGCGAACCCGGCGCGGACGACGGCGGCCTGTTCGACGTGGTGCCGCCGGTTTTGTGAACGCGCCGGGCACGCGGCCAACGCCACGGCCGCGATCCGGTATCGACTGCCCGAAAACGACTCAGCCACCGCCAGCAGTAACCGCGTTACCCCGGGCGCTCGGGGTCCGCGTCTCGCTGGCCATCTGCGCCCGCGAACCGCGCCTCTACGTGGTCATCACCAGCCAGCCCCGCGGCCTCACGGCGCTCGGCGAAGAACGCCTGCAACAGGCGGCGCGCCTGTACCGCCAACAGCCCGCCCTCCACCGTCACGCGATGGTTGAACCACGGCTGGGCGAACAGATTGGCCCGCGACTCGACCATTCCGGTACGCGGCTCGGCGGCGGCGTAGACGACCCGCGCCAGGCGCGCGTGGATGATCGCCCCGGCGCACATCATGCACGGCTCGAGGGTCACGTAGAGCGTGCAGCCGTCCAGCCGGTAATTGGCGAGCCGCCCGGCGGCGTCGCGCAGCGCACGGATCTCGGCATGCGCGCTGGGATCGTGGCCACCGACCGGCGCATTGAAGCCGCGCCCGACGATCGCCCCCGCCGCATCGACCACCACCGCGCCCACCGGCACCTCGCCGGCGGCCTGGGCGGCGCGGGCCTGGTCGAGGGCACGGTGCATGTAGTAGCTGTCGCTGCGCATGGCGGGTGTCTCGGGTATCCTGTCGTGCCGCCCATACTACATGTGCAGCTCATACGCAGGGAGACAACGCATGACACAAGCACTCGACGGCCTGGTCCAGTTGCTGGGCATGGAAACGCTCGAGGAGAACCTGTTCCGCGGCCATAGCCAGGACCTGGGCTTTCCCCAGCTGTTCGGCGGTCAGGTGCTCGGCCAGGCGCTCTCGGCGGCCAGCCAGACGGTCGACCCGGCACGCCGTGTGCACTCCTTGCACGGCTATTTCCTGCTCGCCGGCGACCCCCATCACCCGGTGGTCTATCAGGTCGACCGGGTCCGCGACGGCGGCAGCTTCGCCACGCGCCGGGTCAGCGCGATCCAGCACGGCAAGACGATCTTCTTCTGCAGCGCCTCGTTTCATATCGAGGAAAGCGGTTTCCATCATCAGCCGACGCGTCCGCCGGTGGCCACCCCCGATGAGCTGATCGCCGACGGCGCCCAGCCCGAGCGCTTCGCCGGGCACCCAATCGAATTCTTGCACCTGCCCGAGGCAAGCGACGGCGGCACGCCGCAAAAGCGCTTGTGGTTTCGGCTCGCCGGCGAGCTGCCCGACGACGCCACCTTGCATCGCTACCTGCTCGCCTACAGCTCGGATTTCCACCTGCTGACCACCAGCCTGATCCCCCACGACAGCTATTTCGGCGACCCGCGGCTGCGCATCGCCAGTCTCGATCACGCGCTGTGGTTCCACCGCGACGTGCGCATCAACGACTGGCTGCTTTATGCCATGGACAGCCCCTGGGCCGGCGGCGGGCGCGGCTTCGCCCGCGGCAGCATCTACGACGCCCGGGGTTATCTGGTGGCTTCCAGCGCGCAGGAAGGACTGATCCGCATGCGTGAGTGAGACCGTCCTGGCCCATGCACGAAAACGCCGCCGGTCATCGCGAGCCGGCGGCGTCGTTTTCATGCCAGCGAATCGATCAGACGGCGTCCTTCACGGATGCCATGTCGATCACGAAGCGATAGCGCACGTCGCCCTTCTGCATCCGCTCCCAGGCGGTGTTGATGTCCTTGATGTCGATCATCTCGACATCGCAGGCAATGCCTTTCTCGGCGCAGAAGTCGAGCACCTCCTGGGTCTCGGGGATGCCGCCGATCAGCGAACCGGCCAGCACGCGACGCCGGAAGATCAGGTTAACCCCCTCGACGGCGGGCTCGAGCGGCTGCAACTGGCCGACCAGGATATGCGTGCCGTCGTACTTCAGGGCCTGCAGGTAAGGATTGACGTCGTGCGGCACCGGCACGGTGTCGAGCATGAAGTCGAAGGTCTCGGCGATGGCCGCCATCTGTTCCTCGTCGGTGGAGACCACGACATGATCGGCGCCGTTGCTCCGGGCCTCGTCGACCTTGCTCTGCGAGCGGGTGAACAGCGTCACCTCGGCGCCGAAGGCCTTGGCCAATTTGACGCCCATGTGACCCAGGCCGCCCATGCCGATCACGCCGACCTTGTGGCCCGGCTTGACGCCGTAGTGCTTGAGCGGCGAGTAGGTGGTGATGCCGGCGCACAGCAGCGGCGCGGCGGACTTGAGATCGATGCCCTCGGGCATGCGCAGCACGAAGCGCTCGCTGACCGTCACCTTGTCGGAATAGCCGCCCTGGGTCAGGCTGCCGTCGTGGCGGTCGGGGCTGCCGTAGGTCATGACGAAGCCTTCGGCGCAGTACTGCTCGAGACCGTCGTTGCAGGCCTGACAGTGGCGGCAGGAGTCGACCATGCAACCCACGCCGACCAGGTCGCCCTCCTTGAAGTTGCTCACCTCGCTGCCCACGCCGGTCACCCGACCGACGATCTCGTGGCCCGGCACCACCGGGTAGGAGGCCATGCCCCAGTCGTCGCGGGCGAAGTGCAGGTCGCTGTGGCAGACGCCGCAGTAGAGAATCTCGATGGCGACATCGTCGGCTCGCGGCTCGCGGCGCTCGAAGGCGTAAGGTGTCAACGGGGATTCGGCGGAATGCGCGGCGTAACCCTTGGCTTGCGGCATGCAGGAACTCCTTTTCAAAAGGCAGGTTTTTCAACAGACAGGATCAGCCGCCGAACGCGACCGATTAACTGCTGAACCAACGCTCCTAGTGTGGCCGCTGTGCGTCGGGCAGGCCATGCTCGATTCTGCTTTATGCATGTCCGATACTGCTTGATGACAGCTGATCAGGCACAGTTGAAGCTTTTTCCGTGACCAATGTTACGATACACACCCACTGTCAGCGAGCGCGAGCAGACCATGCATTCAACCGCCCATCCCATCGAGGCGCTGCACGAGGCAGCCCCGATTGCCGATCTTGGCCGACGCATGGCCGCGCTGATCGCCCCGCTGGTCGATGGCGAAGGATTCATGACGACGCGCATGCCCGGCGTGGAGCTATTCACCAGTTGCGGCCAGCCGCGCACGCCGCTGATCTACGACCCCTGCCTGATCGTCGTCGCCCAGGGCGGCAAGGTCGGCTATCTGGAGGACCGGGTGATCCATTACGGCGCCGGCAACTACCTGATCCAGGCGCTGCCGCTGCCCTTCGAGTGCGAGACCCTGGCCAGCCCCGAGCAGCCGTTGCTGGGGGTCATGGTGCGTCTCGACCGGGTAATGCTCGGCGAACTGGCCCGCGCGCTGCCCGCCATTCACGGCGACGGCGAAAGTCCCTCGCCGATGGCCGCGGTGACGATGAATCAGACGATGGGCGACAACGTGCTGCGCCTGCTGGAGTGCCTGCACGACCCGCTGCTCGCCGACACGCTGGGCGGCGGGCGCATCCGCGAAGTGGTCTTCGAGGCGCTGCGCGGCCCCCAGGGCGACTCGTTGCGGCGGCTGATCCGCGTGTCCGGCAAGTACGCCCAGATCGCCGATGCGCTGGCCTTCCTTCACCAGCATTATACCCAGCCATTGACGGTCGACGCGCTGGCCCGGCAGGTCAACATGAGCGCCTCGCACTTCCATCACCATTTCAAGCACACCACCCGGCTGGCGCCGATGCAATACTTAAAGCGCCTGCGGCTACTCAAGGCGCGAGCGCTGCTCGGCCAGCAACAGCACAGCGTGGCGCGCGCCGCCAACACGGTGGGCTATCAGAGCGCCTCGCAGTTCAGCCGCGACTACAAGCGCTACTTCGGCATGCCGCCGGTCAGCGAACGTCGCCGTGCGGCGCTCGGTTGAATGTCGAGCCACCCCCACCCGCAGGTCGGCCGTGGACGACCGATAAGCTCCCGTTAAGAATTCTCGTCCACCCTGCTGCCACATTCATCATGCCATCGCTGGAACTTCGATGCTTCGAACGCTATCCACTCGCCTGTCGTCATGGCCAGGTATCGGTACCTGGCAATCGGGCCTTTTGCTGACCCTGATCATCGCCGTCGTGGCCGTCGTCATCCGCGTCAACTACCTGCCGCTGATGCCCATCGACGAGACGCGCTATCTGTCGGTGGCCTGGGAGATGTGGCAGAACAACAGCTTTCTGGTCCCGCATCTCAACGGCGAGCCCTACCCCGACAAGCCGCCACTGCTGTTCTGGTTGATCCAGTCCGCCTGGGCACTGTTCGGCACCAGTGATGTCGTGGCTCGCCTGGCGATTCCGGCCGTCGGCCTGCTGACCTTCCCGCTGCTGGTGGCCATCCAGCGCGAATGGCCCGAGCAGCAGGCACCGGGCATGCGCTGGGCCCCGCCGGTGCTGCTGGCCATGACCATGTGGTTCGTCTACATGCCACTGAGCATGTTCGACATCCTGCAGACCACCTGTTTGCTGATCGCGACGCTGGGCTGGGTGCGCTACGTGCATCGCGCCGAGCGGCGCTGGCTCGTTCTGGCCGGCTTCGGCCTGGGCCTGGCCCTGCTCGCCAAGGGGCCGGTGGTGCTGATCTACTGGTTGCCGCTGACCCTGAGCACCCGCTTCTGGCGCCCCGACGGCGTGACGATCGGCGCCCGCCACTATTGGGCGATCCTGCCGGCCACCCTGCTCGGTGCCGCCGTGGTGCTCGCCTGGGCGATTCCCGCCGCGATTACCGGCAGCCCCGAGTATGCCCAGGCGATCTTCTGGGGCCAGTCCGCCGGCCGTGTGACCAACGCCTTCGCTCATGCCCGCCCCTGGTACTGGTATCTGCCGTTGCTGCCGTTGCTGACCCTGCCCTGGCCAACCGTCTGGCTGTGGCGACGTCCGCTGGCAAGCGGCTCGCTCGAGCGCTTCGCCCTGTGGGGCTGCCTGCCGCCACTGGTGATTCTGAGCCTGGTCAGCGGCAAGCAGGTCCACTACCTGATGCCGGCCCTGCCCTTCCTGGCGATCTGGGTGGCCGGTCAGATCGAGCGGCACCCGCCCCGGCGCACCTGGCTCTACCGCCTTCTGCTGCTGGTGCTCGCCGGCCTGATGCTCGCCCTGCCCGAGATCGCCCTGCGCTTCTATCCGCTGGCACCATTGCCCAATGCCGTGCGCCTGACGGCACTGGTGCCGCTGGCTCTCATCGTCGGGCTGAGCCTGCATCCCCGGCGAGTGATCATGACGCTGGCCTGGCCGCTCAGCCTGCTGGCCCTGCTGATCGGCCTGTCCCCGGCGCTGGCTCGCTATTACGATGTCACACCGTTCGCCCGCGAGATCGGCTATCAGCAACAGCAGGGCGTGCCCGTCGCCTATGTCGGCGACTACGCCAACCAGTTCCGCTTCCTGGGTCGCCTCACCCAGGACATGACCGTGATCGACTCCGACGAGGTTATCGCCTGGAGTGCCGATCATCCACAAGGCGCGCTGATCGAGGTGGTGGATACGCTTTCGCCCGCCCAGCGCGCCGGGGCGTTGTTCAGCCAGCCCTACCGGGGCAGCTTCCTGGTACTGATGCCTAGCGCCCGGCACGGCCTGCTCGACCGCTGAGCCGATACTCCGACCTCGTACACGACAAGGCCCGGCGGATGCCGGGCCTTGTCGTCTTGGATTGCCGGTTCGCTGGTCAGACACCCGCTCGAGTCGACACAGGGGCGCCCCGCCAGGCAATCAGAGCAGCAAGCCCTGCAGGAGATAGAAGCCACCGATCACGGTGACGATCCAGCGCGTCCAGTAGCGGAAATTGGCATCGGTCAGCCGCCGCAGCATGCCGTTGCCGGCACGTGTGCCGAGGATCGCGAACGGTACCGCCAACGCCACCACGCCCCATTGCTCGCCACTCAGGGCGAGTGCCGAGCCGGCATAGAAGACGATCTTGATGGCGTGCGCAATCACCTGGACCGCCGCCTTGGTGGCGACGATCTGACGCCGGTCCATGGCGGTACGGATGAAGAACAGATCGATAGTCGGCCCCGAGACGCCGGCGGCGATGGTCAGCCCGCCGGCGACGATGCCGCAGCCGAAGGCGTGGCTCGGCCGCGCCGCATCGAAATGGAACCAGGCCTTGGGGATCCATACCAGGATCGGCATCACGCCGATCAACAACGAGACGATCGTCGTATTGGGGTGATAGCCGATCAGCGCCAGCGCGATCGCCGACAGCGCCCCACCCGAGGCGATGACCGCGACGATCCGCGCATTGATGTAGTGGCGCGAGAACCACGCCCGCGAGGCGTTCGAGCACAGCTGGATGACCCCGTGGACGACGATCGCCACGCTCGCCGGCAGCGCCAGCAGCAGGAACCACAGCAGGAGCAGACCGCCGGCCATACCGAAGATGCCGGACAGCAGGGCGGTCAGAAAGACGATGGCGAAGAACACCAGGGCGATCAATAAAGACACGATAACCGGCCAGCAAGTCGTTGAGTCGGTTCATTTTCGCACACTTCAGCCAACACGTGTGGCCGTGCCCGGCAGCTCGGGCCCTTCCACCTTGGTAGCACCCGGAGGACTTATCCGTTAAGCTGCAGGCCCGCTGCCCCGCCGGTTTCCGGCCCCATCCCGCAGCCACCGAGAGAATTCATGAGCTTTGCTTCCCTGGGACTTTGTGCCCCGTTGATGACCGCCGTGGCCGAACAGGGCTACGACACCCCCTCGCCGATCCAGGCCAGGGCGATCCCCGCCGTGCTCGAAGGCCGCGACGTGATGGCCGCCGCCCAGACCGGCACCGGCAAGACCGCCGGTTTCACCCTGCCGCTGCTCGAGCGGCTCAAGAGCGGCGAACGCGCGCGTCCGCGCCAGGTGCGCGCGCTGGTGCTCACCCCGACCCGCGAACTGGCCGCCCAGGTCGGCGAGAGCGTCGCCACCTACGGCAAGCATCTGCCGCTGAGCTCGGCGGTGATCTTCGGCGGGGTCAAGGCCAACCCGCAGATCGACGCGCTGCGCCGCGGCGTCGACGTATTGATCGCCACCCCCGGCCGGCTGCTCGACCTGTTCGGCCAGAAGGCGGTGTCGTTCGACCAGCTCGAAGTGCTGATCCTCGATGAAGCCGACCGCATGCTCGACATGGGCTTCATCCACGACATCCGCAAGATCCTCAAGGTGTTGCCCGCCAAGCGCCAGACGCTGATGTTCTCGGCGACCTTCTCCAACGAGATCCGCCAGCTCGCCAAGGGCCTGGTCAACGACCCGGTGGAGATCTCGGTGACCCCGCGCAACGCCGCCGCGACCACCGTGACCCAGTGGGTCTGCCCGGTGGACAAACAGCGCAAGCCGGCGCTGCTCAGCCACCTGATCCAGCAGCGCGAGTGGCACCAGGTGCTGGTCTTCACCCGCACCAAGCACGGCGCCAACAAGCTGACCCGCTATCTGGAGGGCGCCGGCATCGAGGCCGCGGCGATCCACGGCAACAAGAGCCAGAACGCCCGTACCAAGGCGCTCAGCGGCTTCAAGTCCGGCGAGATCCGGGTGCTGGTCGCCACCGACATCGCCGCTCGCGGACTGGATATCGATCAGTTGCCCCAGGTGGTCAACTTCGAGCTGCCCAATGTCGCCGAGGACTACGTCCACCGCATCGGCCGCACCGGACGCGCCGGCGCCAGCGGCCAGGCCGTGTCACTGGTTTCCAGCGACGAGAGCAAGGAACTCGCCGGCATCGAGCGGCTGATCAAGCAGAGCCTGACCCGCACGCCGATCGCCGGCTTCGAGCCGGGCCAGCCGGGTAGCGCGGCGGAAGAGCCGGCCGCGGACGAACGCCCGCGCCAGCCTCGCAACGACAATGCCCGTCGCGGCACCCGCAAGCCCGCCGGGCAACCCCCCCGCAACAGCGACAAGCCGGCCGGCGAGCGCCGCCGACGCCGGGGCGGTCGCGGCCGTGGACGCAGCGCCAACCAGGGCGAGTAAGCCGCGCTAGTCACCTTGAACGCCGGGAGTCAACGCCAGACGGTGACCCCCGGCGCGCTGGCAAGACCCGCACATTGTGGGTTGACGATGCAGAAACGATGCCCGGTGGGCGCCTGCATCACCACCCACGCCTCCAGCCGTTCGACCACACCGGCACCCAGCGCCTGGGACCAGAAGTAGGCCGCTTCGTTGACGTCGTCCTGACCGTCGACGACCAGACACGCCAATCGGCTCTTGTGCATGACAGCGTTCTCCATCGCAAGGGTTATTAGTCACCTATAACCACTATAGCGCCCCCCGGCGCCCCCTCCCGAATCCTTGCGCGCTCGATCGTCGTTGGATGCCGATGGCTGGCAACAGCCGCGGGCGACCCCGTGCGACAGCCGGATATGATCGTCGAGCAGCGCCCGCGCGGCAGCTATGTCGCGGCTCAGCGCCAGCTCGACCAGTTCGCCGTGCTGGCGGTCGAGCACCTTGCGCACCGCCGGGTTGGGCGGCGCCAGGCGACGGTAGCGGTCGAACTGGTCATGCAGTTGTTCGATGAAGCGCAGCAGCCAGTGCGAGCCGCACGACGCCAGCAGCGCGCGGTGAAAACGCAGATGCGCCTGCTCCCACTCTTCCACCCGCCCGGGATGCTCCTCGGCCCGGCGCAGCCGATGGTGTGCCGCCAGCAACTGCGACTCCCATTCTGGATCGCCCGCCTGGAAGGCCTGGGTCAGCGCCATGCATTCGAGCTGAGTGCGCAGCCCGGCAATGTCGTCGAGTTCCTCGAGACGCATCGCCGGCACCCGAAAGCCGCGCTGGTTGACCTGTTCGAGCAGGCCATAGGCCGCCAGCCGGTTGAGCGCCTCGCGCAGCGGGCTGAGCCCGACCCGGTAATGATCCTTCAGGGCGCTGATGGCGAGTTTCTCGCCGGCCGCGAAGCGCCCGCGAATCAAGTCCTGCTTGAGCGTCTCGAAGATTCGGCTCGAGGCCATGTCGCGGCTGGCGGATGGCGATGCGGTCATGGCGTGGTTCCCGGTGCAGTGTGCAAGGCGCGCTCCCCGATAAGGGTTTCTGGACGATTTTCCCGCGGCGCTGCCACGTCGCGTGAATCCCGTGTTGACGTTAGCCAAGTCCCGCGCCATAGTCATCTCAAGAAAATCGATTTTTTTATTCAAAACGATTTATAACACAACAATCGATTGGAGACGGCATGTTGACGCCCTTTTCCTCGGCAACGCCCTACGCCTCCCAGCGCAGCGCCACCTATGCCAAGCACGGCATGGTCGCCGCCTCGCAGCCCCAGGCCAGCCAGATCGGCCGCGACATCCTCGCCCGGGGCGGCAACGCGGTGGATGCCGCGATCGCCACTGCCGCGGCGCTGACCGTGGTTGAACCCACCGGCTGCGGAGTCGGCGGCGACGCCTTCGCGCTGGTCTGGATCGCCGACAAGAACGGCGAGACGGGGGCGCTGCACGGCCTCAACGCCAGCGGTACCGCGCCCGCCGCGCTGACCCCACAGGCACTCGCCGAGGCCGGCTTCGAGGCCATGCCGCTGTACGGCTGGACGCCGGTCACCGTGCCCGGCATCCCGGCGGCCTGGGCCGAGCTGTCGCGGCGCTTCGGCAAGCTCGACTTCCAGACGCTGCTCGCCCCGGCGATCCGGCTGGCCCGCGAGGGCTTCCCGGTCTCGCCGGTGATCGCCAGCCTGTGGCAGCGCGCCGAGACGACCTTCCGCGAACATCTCACCGACGCCGCCACCGCCGGCTGGTTCGAGACCTTCGCGCCGACCGGTCGCGCGCCACGTGCCGGCGAGTGGCATCGCTGCGAGGACCAGGCACGGACCCTGGAAGCGATCGCCGCAAGCTGTGGCGAGAGCTTCTACCGCGGCGAGCTGGCCGAGCGCATCGACGCCTTCTCGCGCGACACCGGCGGCTATCTGCGCGCCGCGGATCTTGCCGGCTACCAAGCGGAGTGGGTCGCGCCGATCGCCGCCGATTACCGCGGCCACAAGGTCTGGGAGATCCCGCCCAATGGCCAGGGGCTGGTCGCGCTGATGGCGCTGCGCATCCTCGAGGGTTTCGAGATCGACAGCCGCGACAACCCCGAGGTGCTGCACCGCCAGCTCGAGGCGATGAAACTTGCCTACAGCGACGGCCAGGCCCACATCACCCAGCCCGAGCACATGACCCACAGCGTCGCGGCGCTGCTCGGCGACGCCTACACCCGCAAGCGCCGCGCGCTGATCGGCGAGCGCGCGCTCGAGCCGCGCCCGGGCACGCCGCAGGCCGGCGGCACCGTCTACCTGGCGACCGCCGATAGCGACGGCAACATGGTGTCGTTCATCCAGAGCAACTATCACGGCTTCGGCTCCGGGGTGGTGGTGCCGGGCACCGGCATCGCGATGCACAATCGCGGCCACGATTTCAGCCTCGACCCGACCCACGACAACGTGCTCGCGCCGGGCAAGAAAACCTTCCACACCATCATTCCCGGCTTTTTGACCCGCGACAACGGCACGCCGCTCGGGCCGTTCGGCGTGATGGGCGGCTTCATGCAGCCCCAGGGTCACGTCCAGGTGGTGATGAACCTGATCGACTTCGGGCTCAACCCGCAGGCCGCGCTCGACGCCCCGCGCTGGCAGTGGATGGGCGGCAAGCGCATCGGCATTGAGCATGGCTACCCGGCGCCGCTGGTGCGGGCGATGGCCGAGCGCGGCCACGACATGCGCGTCGAGCACGATCCGCGCGGCTTCGGGCGTGGGCAGATGATCATCCGCGACCCGGACAGCGGCATCTACTGCGGCGGCACCGAGCCGCGCACCGACGCCAGTATCGCGGTGCTGTGATCATGCTGCGTACCCAGACCCAGCTGTTTCTGGCTTTCCTGCGCATCGGCCTGTTCGGCTTCGGCGGCGGCCCGTCGATGATCCCGCTGGTCCATCAGGAGGTGGTCGAGCGCCACGCCTGGATGGACGACGAGACGTTCGCCGACGTGCTGGCGATCGGCAACACCCTGCCCGGGCCGATCGCCACCAAGATGGCCGGCTATATCGGCTACCGGGTCGGCGGCGTGCTGGGTGCGCTCAATGCGCTGATCGCGGTGATCGTGCCGGTGATCGTGGCGATGGTCGCGCTGCTCGGCCTGTACGCCCGTCACGGCGACCAGCGCTGGGTGCAGGGCATGGGCCAGGGCGTGGTGCCAGTGGTAATGGTGATGATGGCCAAGCTGACCTGGGACTTCTTCGCCAAGTCGCGGGCCAGCCTCGGCTGGCTTGTGACGCTGACGATGGGCGCCGTCGCCGGCGGGCTGATCTACTGGCTCGGCGTACATCCGGGACTGGTGATCGGGGCGCTCCTGCTCGCCGCGCTGCTGCGCCCCGAGCCCCGCCGTACGGCCAGCGAGGCGAGCAAATGATCTACTGGCAGCTGTTCCTGGCGTTCTTCATTCCCAACATCGTCGGCTACGGCGGCGGTCCGGCGATCATCCCGCTGATCGAAAACGAGGTGGTCGGCCGCTACGGCTGGATGAGCTCGCAGGGCTTCGCCGAGACCCTGGCGCTGGGCAACGCCTTGCCCAGCCCGATCGCCACCAAGATGGCCGGCTATATCGGTTACGACGTCGCCGGCGTGCCCGGCTCGCTGACCGCCATCTTCGCCACCGTCGCGCCGTCGCTGCTGCTGATGCTGGCCGCGCTGGGCACGCTGTATCGCTATCGCGACTCGGTCAAGGTCAAGTCGATGAGCCAGTGGGTACGCCCGGTGGTGATGACGCTGATGGCCTATCTGACCTGGCGCTTTCTCGCTGAAGGGCTGGACACCGCCGGCACCCTGCACACCGCGATCATCGCTGGCGTGGCCGGCGTATTACTCCTGGCGACCCGGGTCCACCCGGCGTTCGTCGTGTGTTTCGGGCTTGGCTACGGCGCCCTGCTACTCGGCTAGCGGGCGACCGGGACCTTGCCCGTTCGCGGTTCGGCGGTACACGCACGAACCGAGTGTGGCCCTCGCGGGCCAGTAACGACGCAATGCATCAATACGATGACCTACAAGGACAAAACAGCCATGTCATTCTTTCCACCACAGTCAAGCAAGCCCCGTTCCACACGTCTCAAGCTGGCCATTGGCGGCCTGGTGCTGGGCACCACGCTCGGCGCCAGTGCATCGGCGCTGGCCCAGTCCGAGGACTATCCCAGCAAGCCAGTGGAACTCATCGTGCCCTGGTCGCCGGGTGGCGGCAGCGATACCCTGATGCGGCTGATCTCCAATAATGCCGAGGAGTACCTGGACCAGCCGATGCCGGTGATCAACATGCCCGGAGTCAGCGGCACCACCGGCCTCAAGGAGCTTTCCAAGCGCGAGCCCGACGGCTATACGGTGGGTCAGATCCACGAGGGCCTGCTGGTCGCCAACGCGACCGGCCTGACCGATCTCAACTGGGACGACTTCACACCGGTGGCCGCGATGACCGCCTCGCCGCAGTACCTGACGGTCAACGCCGACAGCCCCTGGCAAACCTTCGACGAGTTCGTCGATTACGCCAAGAAGAATCCCGGCGAGATCCGTGTCGGCGTGACACTCGGCGGCATTCCCCATGTCCAGGCGGCAATGATAGAAGACGCCGCGAACCTGTCGTTCCGTTACGTCGGCTTCGAGGGCACCGGTGCTCGCATCCGTTCGCTGGTTGGCGGGAACATCGACGCGGCGATCGGCGACATCGCCTCGAGTGGCGAATTCGTCAAGAATGGCGATCTGCGCTTCCTGGCGGTGGGCAGCGCAGAGCGCCAGGAGGAGACCCCGGACGTACCAACCTTCAAGGAACTCGGCTACGACTCGCTCAGCCTCAACATCGTGCGCGGCCTGATCGCCCCCAAGGGCACCCCCGAGGACAAGGTCGCGGTGCTCGCCGACGCCATGCAGCAACTCTCCCAGGATGAGGAGTTCATCCAGCAAGTCCGTAATGCCGGTGCCCAAGTGCAATTCCTAGGCCCGAAGGCGTTCACCGACTACCTCAAACGCACCGACGGGACCATCGAGCGGCTATCAGGGAAGTTGGCTCAATGAGTTCGTCCGCCCCTTCACGGCAGACCCGGTCCTCGGACCGGGTCGTCGTCGACACCGATACCCGACGCGCCAGTGCCCTCGCCCATCTGCTGCTGAACGGCACGCTGTTGGTGCTGTTCGGCGCGCTGTTCGTGCAGGCCGGAGCGCTGCCTTCGTCAGCGTGGGAGCCGCTCGGTGCGGGCAGCTTTCCGCGCTTGGTCCTGGCCGTCCTGATGCTGATCAATCTGGGCATCATGGCCCAGGAGTGGCTGCACTACCGTGGCGCGCCGAGCGCTGCAGCGGGGCTGGTCAAGCGCTGGCTGTGGCGCCAGCGGCTGGCATTCGGCGTCCTTGCGCTGTTCGTCCTGTACATCCTCGGCGTACCGATGCTGGGCTTTCGCCTGGCTTCGCTGGCGTTTTTGATCCTGGTTCAGTTTGCACTCGGCGCACGCCGCCCGCGCAGCCTGGCGATCGCCGCGGTCATTGCCGTGACGTTTTCGTTCGGCCTCGACTGGCTGTTCCGGGATGTCTTCATCATCAGCCTTCCCCGCGGCCCGTTCAGCTGATTCACGGCTCGCGGCTGCCTTCGAAAGGAGATGCAACATGACGGAAGCGCTGTTCGCCGGCATGGACCAGCTGTTCACGCTATCGACGATGGTCACCATGCTGCTCGGCGTGGTCGCCGGCGTCATCGCCGCGGCGATCCCGGGCTTTACCATCACCATGGCCATCGTGCTGACCCTGCCGCTGACCTTCACCATGGATCCGCTACAGGGCGTGGCGACCATGCTCGCGGTCTACGTCGGCGGCTATTCGGGCGGGCTGATCAGCGCCGCCCTGCTGGGCATTCCCGGCACGCCGTCGTCGGTGGCCACCACCTTCGACGCCTTCCCGATGGCGCGCAGTGGCCAGCCCGGCCGCGCCCTGGCACTGGGCATCTGGGCATCGTTCTTCGGCGCCCTGATCAGCGCGATCATCCTGATCATCGCCGCCCCGCCGCTGGCGATGATCGCCGTCAAGCTGGGCGCCTGGGAATATTTCTCGCTGATCATCTTCGCCATGACGGTGGTCGCCAGTCTGGTCGGCAAGTCGATGCTCAAGGGGCTGATGACCGGCCTGCTGGGGTTGTTCATCGCCACCGTGGGCGCCGACCCGATGATGGGCGTGGCGCGCTTCACCTTCGACGCCGACCTGCTCGCCAACGGCTTTCCGTTCTTGGTGGTACTGATCGGCATCTTCGCCGTCAGCCAGTTGCTTCAGGAGGTCGAGGACGCCGAGCAGCCCCAGCGCGGCAAGCAGCTGATTTCTTCCAACGTGGCCTTCAAGCCGCTCGATGCGCTGCGCGAGACGCTGGCCCATCCGGTCAACCTGATTCGTTCGTCGCTGGTCGGGGTGTTCATCGGCGCGGTGCCCGGCGCCGGCGGCAGTATCGCCAACCTGTTGGCCTACGATCAGGCCAAGCGCGCCTCCAAGACCCCCGAGCAGTTCGGCACCGGAGCGCCCGAGGGGGTGATCGCCTCGGAGTCTGGCAACTCGGCAACCTCGGGGGGCGGATTGATTCCGATGATCGCGCTGGGCATCCCCGGCAGCGCCGTCGACGCGGTGCTGATGGCCTCGTTGATGGTCCACGGCATCGGCATCGGCCCGCGGCTGATTCTCGACAACGGCGACCTGGTCTACGGCATGTTCATGGCCATGCTGCTGGCCGCGTTCATGGTGCTGGTGGTATGCCTGTTCAGCATGCGTCTGTTCCTGCGCGTCACCGACGTGCCGCGCTCGGTGATCGTGCCGGTGGTGCTGGTGTTCTGTGTGGTCGGCGCCTTCGCCCTCAACAATCGCGTCACCGACATCTACCTGTTGCTCGGGGTGGGGATCTTCGGTTACATCCTCAGCAAGCTCAACTATCCGCTGGCACCGCTGGTGCTCGGGGTGATCCTTGGCCCGATCGCCGAAACCAACCTGCGCCGCGCGCTGATGATCGACGAGAACTGGGCGCTGTTCTTCACCCGGCCGATCTCGCTGACGCTGCTGATTCTCGCCGCGGTATCGGTGGCCTTCGCGATTCGTCACCGGCTGCGCCAGCGTCACGCCGCGACACCCGCCTGAGCCGGCCCCTGCGGGGGCCGCTTTGGCCCTTCGACTACGACCTGCGCCCCGCCTCGCGGTTGTAGCTCGCATCACCAGACTACCGTTCGGCGGAATCCGAACGCGTCACCCCTGGTCTGCCTGATTCGCCAGATAGGCATGGATCGCGGCGAAATCGTCGCGGCCATGGCCGGCCGCCTTGGCGCTGCCGTACAGCGACTTGGCCAGGCTGGCGAGATACAGTGGCTGATTCTGCTCGTAGGCGGTCAGGTCGAGCAGTTGCAGGTCCTTGTGCATCCACTCCAGCGGGAACTGGGCGGCATAATCGCCGCTGCGGATCAACTCCGCCTTGCCGGCGAGAAACGGCGCCGACACCGGCAGGTTGGGCAGCGTATCCATCAGAAAATCCCGCGAGAAACCGAGGTTTTCGCCGAGCAGGGCGGTCTCGGCGTAGACCAGCATCGATTGCGCCAGCTGGGCGTTGACCAGCATCTTGAAGGCCGCGCCCTGCCCCGTCTCACCGGCATGCACGATCTTCTGGCCCATGCAGTCGAGAAGCGGTCTCAGGATCTCGACATCCTCGCGTGCGCCGCCCACCAGGAACGTCAGCGCGGCCTCCTCGGCCGGCTGCTTGGTGCCGGCGACCGGCGCATCGACGAAACGCAGGCCATGCCCGCCGGCGCGGGTCGCCATCGCGCGGCTGAACGACGGGTTGACGGTAGAGCAATCGACCCACAGCGCGCCTTCGCCCATCGCCGCCACGAAACCGCCCTCGCCGAACGCCACCGCTTCGACGACGCTCGGTTCGGCGAGCATGGTGAAGACGATGTCCGCCTCGGCGACGGCCTCCTCAGCCGAGTTCGCTCCGCGGGCGCCAGCCTCGACCAGCGCCTCGACCGGCTCCGGCGAGCGGTTGAAGACGCTCAGCGTCAGGTCATCGTGGCGCATCAGGTTACGCGCCATGTGCCGGCCCATGATGCCCAGACCAATGAAGGCTACTTTCATGATGCTTCTCCCTGTCGGTTGGCGACGTTCGATACATCCCGGTACGCGAACGCATCGACCTATCCTGTGCTAGTGAAAATCGCGTCGGTTCAACTAGGCTAGACTTCGGCTTGATAACCCGTGGCCTAGCCGGCCGTGCCTACCACTTTCCAGAAAGCGCTCCATGACTACAGAAACTCGCAACGGCAGCCCTGAAAGCAATAGCGACCCGACACCTCACAAGCGCTGGTCAAGCACGCTTCCAACCTGGGTCGGCATCGGTATCTTCATCTATCTCTCGGTTTTCGCCCTGGGCTTTGCCCAGCTGTTTCTGGTGCCCGTGGTGTTGGCCTTTCTGCTATCGATGGTGTTCAGCCCGATACGCCGTTTCTTCGACCGGCGCGGCCTATCCCAAGGGCTGTCGGCGCTCATCATCATCACCTCCCTGCTCACCGGTCTGTTCGCGATCGCGGCCGCCCTGGCGGTCCCCGTCAGCGGCTGGATAAACAATGCGCCGCAGATAGAGATGCGCATAGAAGGCCGACTCAACGAAATAACCGGCCCGTTCAGCGAGCTGTTCGAAGCCAAGGAAAAGCTCGATTCGATGGCGAGCTCCGATTCACCAAAGGTTCAACAGGTCGAAACCCAGGATGACAATCTCAGCCAGAAACTCGCGGCGCTCGTGCCCACCGTGATGACGCAGTTCCTGTTCACCCTGGTGCTTCTGCTCTTTCTGCTCGCCTCGGGCGACATGTTCTACGAGAAGCTCGTGCACATCATGCCCACTCTGCGCGACAAGAAACGCGCGGTGCGGATCACTCACGATATAGAACGTAAGTTGTCGCGCTACCTGTTCACCATCACCGTCATCAATGCCGGCTTGGGTGTCGCGGTGGCGATCGCCATGTGGGCCCTGGGCATGCCCAGTCCACTGGTCTTCGGGATCATCGCCTTCCTGTTCAATTTCGTCCCGTACCTCGGCGCCTTGGCGGGCATCATCATTGCCGCCATGGTTGCCATCGTTTCGTACGACTGGATTGGCTGGGCACCCATCGTCGCCGGCACCTATTTCTTCCTGACCACGCTCGAGGGGCAACTCATCACCCCCTATTTCGTCGGCCGCAGCCTGCGTCTCAATACCGTGGTGGTGTTCCTGACCATCTCGTTCTGGGCCTGGCTATGGTCCGTGGTGGGCATGA
The DNA here is from genome assembly GCF_021151495.1 of Halomonas sp. IOP_31. NCBI lineage: Bacteria > Pseudomonadati > Pseudomonadota > Gammaproteobacteria > Oceanospirillales > Halomonadaceae > Halomonas > Halomonas sp. IOP_31. The sequence goes on from NZ_JAIRBP010000004.1 coordinate 95,480, forward strand.
TCGTCGCCGTCCCCCTGTTGGTCGCGGTCAAGACGCTCAGTGAGCACATCGATGGCCTCGAGCCGCTCGGCCACTTTCTCAGCGAGCGCCACGCCGAACGGCAACCGGAAGCGTCCATCGGCGAACGCTGACGGCTACATGACGAGGGCCCGTATCATCATGCGGGCTTTTTTAGGACATTACACTGCCGGTGACTCCACGTCGCCTCATCAGAACTCCAGGCAGATCTTGCCGAAGTGCCGTTGGCCTTCCTGGTGACGGAACGCATCGGCGATCTCGTCAAGCCTAAAACGCCGATCGATCACCGGACGCAGACCGCTGACCTCGATGCCGCGGATCATCTCGATCTGGTCCTGGCGGCTGCCCACGATCAACCCCTTGAGCGAAGCCTGCCTGGCCATCAGCTTGGCGGTGGGCACCTCGCCGCCACGCCCGGTCAGCACGCCGATCAGCGCGATGTGTCCGCCGATGCGTACCGCGTCGATCGACTGCGGCAGCGTCCCCGGGCCACCGACCTCGATGACGTGGTCGACGCCGCGCCCGTCGGTCAGTTGCTTGACGCGCTTGCCCCACTCCGGCTCGCGCTTGTAGTTGAGCGTATGATCGGCGCCCAGTTCGCGTAGCCTGGCGATCTTGTCATCGGATGACGAGGTGGCGATCACCGTCGCCCCCATCTGCTTGGCGAACTGCAGGGCGAAGATCGACACCCCGCCGGTGCCCAGCACCAGCACGCTGTCGCCGGGCTTGATGCCGCCGTCGACCACCAGCGCCCGCCAGGCGGTGAGCCCGGCAGTGGTCAGCGTCGCCGCCTCGGCATGGCTGTAACCCGCCGGCGCGCGGGTGAACCAGCTCGCCGGCCGGATCACCTGCTCACGGGCATAGCCGTCGACGCCGTCGCCGGGCACGGTCTTGAAATCGCCGACCAGCGCCGGGCCGGTCTGCCAGCTGGGAAAGAAGCCCGAGACCACGCTGTCGCCGACCTTGAACTCGTCGACGCCTTCACCGAGGGCCTCGACCACGCCGGCGCCGTCGGACATCGGAATGCGTCCGTCCTCGGTGGGCATCGCCCCCGAGACCACGCCGTAATCGTGATAGTTGAGCGAGCTGGCATGGATGCGCACGCGGATCTCGCCCGGCCCGGGCTCGCCGGGCGCGGGCTGCTCGCCGACGTCGAGACGATCCAGCCCACCGGGGCTTTTCACTGTAACGACCTTCATGGCGCTCTCCTTGCTGATTGACGGCTATCCATCTCAGTCGATGGTGGCCTCGAACGCAAACTTCAATGGCTTTGCCGGCTTCCCGGCCCTCAGCGACGACTCGAGAGGCGCTGCGAATTGGCCGTGGTGCGCCGATGCAGGGGAGGCATGGTGCGTTGACTGGTCACTCAGTAGTCGTCGTCCTCGGCGTCGTCGCGCTCGCGCTCGCGGCGCTCCTCGGCCTCTTCGCGGGCGTCGTCGATCACCGCCATCAGCTCCATCACGTCGACGCTGTGGGTGTCGGGTTCGAAGTGCCCGGTGAGCCGGCTCTCCGGGTGCAGCTCGCCGGCCTCGAAAAGCGCCCAGATCTCCTTGCCGTAGTCGGTGTCGAGCAGCGCCGGCTCGAAGCGTCCGAACCAGTCGCGCATGGTGTCGACGTCGCGCACCAGCAGCATCGGCGCGCTGTTGTTGCCCGCCGCATCGACCGCCTGGGGCAGGTCGATGATCACCGGGCCGTCGCGATCGACCAGCACGTTGAACTCGGACAGGTCGCCGTGCACCAGCCCGGCGCACAGCATGCGCACCACGTCGGCGATCACCCTGTCGTGATAGTCGCGGGCCTGCTGTGGGCTCAGCGTCACCTCGCCGAGCCGCGGCGCGACATCGCCCTCGCCGTCGCTGATCAGGTCCATCAGCAACACGCCGTCGACGAAGCCATGGGGGCGCGGCACGCGCACCCCCGCCGCGGCCAGCCGGTACAGCGCATCGACCTCGGCGCTGAGCCAGGCCGCTTCCTGTTCCTTCTGGCCGTAGCGGGTCTTCTTGGCCATCGCCCGGGCGCGCCGGCTGTTGCGCTCCTTGCGGCCCTCCTGATACTGCACGGCCTGCTTGAAGCTGCGCTGGCTGGCCTCCTTGAAGACCTTGGCGCAACGCCGCTCGCCGCCGCAGCGCACCACATAGACCTGGGCTTCCTTGCCGCTCATCAACTGGCTGACGACCTCGTCGATCAGGCCGTCGTCGACCAGGGGCTGGAGTCGCTTGGGTACTTTCATATCACCTTTTTATGGTATGGCCCGACAATCGGCACAGCATCGCATGGCCGCCCGATTTGCCCAAGCCAGCGGATTTCATGGCATACCGGCATCGCGAATAAATTCGCTTATATGGACCCGTCCCGTTGTGCAAGCCAGCAGCGACGAGACATGAGGTGAGACTGCACGCTTATATCCGGCCTCTTCATGGCACCTGCTGCGGCACCGGGCCCTGATGGAATGCGCGCTCTCTGGCCTCTTATCTCCCACGCGGCCTCAATGGGCCTAGCGAATTATCAGTGTGCCAGAGAGCCGGTCTTGCCGATCATGTCATCGAGGCAACTTGCCCGCGCAACCTCGGGAAAACTCTTTTCTGTATCCTCTTCCTCTTCTTGCCTTCTCTTCTGGCCTTCCGGCCCTCAGATCGCCTGGCCCTGAGGCTGGTAAGGCCGGCCATGAGCCAGCACGGACCAACAGATCCGGGCCAGCTTGTTGGCCAGCGCCACGATCGCCGTGCGCTCGCGAACCAGGCGCGTGCGTACCCGATGCACGGCCTGAAGCGCCTGTTGTGCCTCGGTCTTGATGGCTACGTGGGGCGTGGCGGGGCGCGCCGCCGCCTCGGCGATCCCCGCGGCATCGCGGGCGTCGTTCTTGTGGCCCTGGACGAAGGGCTTCACGGCCTGGGGCGGCAACAGGCGCGCGTCATGCCCCATCGCGCGGATCTCGCGCGCCCAATAATGGGCCGAACCACAGGCTTCCATCGCAACCCGGCAAGGTGGCATCCGGCTCAGTGTCAGGCGCAGTTGCTGCCGGCTCACTGCCTTGCCGAAGACCTTACGGCCGTGTGCATCGATGGCGTGCAGCTGGAAGACATGCTTGGCGAGATCGATCCCCACAATGCTAATGTGATTCATGGATGGACCCTCCTCTCGGGATGCCGTGGGTGCCCCATGCACCGATAGATGGCGTTACACACGCATCTTGGCACAAGGGGGGGACGGGTCCATCCCATTTCCCACGAAAACCGGCCTCGAGGGCCTATGAGCGGCCCGTTGCCCGTAGCCCGTAGCTCGTAGCTCGTAGCTCGTAGCTCGTAGCTCGTAGCTCGTAGCTCGTAGCTCGTAGCTCGTAGCTCGTAGCCATATAACTAACCAAGGAGAAGTCATGCACACCAAAGCCGTACTCAACTTGAGCGACGTCAACGCCATCCTCGATGCCGCGCAGCAGGAAGCCGAGGCCAACCACTGGGCGGTGACCATCGCCGTCGCCGACGATGGCGGCCACCTGCTCGGCCTGCGACGGCTCGATGGCGCCGCGCCCTTCTCGGCCGGCGTGGCCAGCGAAAAGGCCCGCAACGCCGCCATCGGCCGCAAGGAGACCCAGGTCTTCGAGGAGATGATCAACAACGGCCGCACCGCCTTCGTCACCGCGCCGCTCAAGGCGCTGCTCACCGGCGGCGTGCCGGTGATCGTCGACGGCCAGGTGATCGCCAGTGTCGGCGTCTCCGGCGTCAAGCCGGATCAGGACGCACAGATCGCCAAGGCCGCTGTCGCGGCTATCGGCTGAGCGCCCCGGCGAGACGCACTGGCGCCAGCCACGGCCAGGTTCCTATACTCAGGGATCGTCCGATCAATCGATGGCTAGCCCGAGCCGAGGAGATATCATGGCCGGCGGATGGTCGCGGGATGGTGCCGTGCAGGACCAGATCGACAGCACGGTCAAGGATGCCGTGCAACGCTCGCGTAGCCAGTTGCCACGCGGCGAGAGCCTGACCCACTGCGAGGAGTGCGACGCGCCGATTCCCCAGGCCCGCCGTGCGGCGGTACCCGGGGTGCGGCTGTGTATCGTCTGTCAGGATCAACGTGACAAGCGTCAATCGGCGTTCAGCGGCTACAACCGCCGCGGCAGCAAGGACAGCCAACTGCGCTGAGCGAATGTCACCGTTCGGTGCGCTCGTCATCGACCATGCAGTTGCCCAGATAGTGGCCCATCCGCTGCGCCACGTCGCCAGCAGTGGCTGAACGGGCCACGCAGGCACGCCCCATTGAACCCATCGGGCGTACGTGTGTCCGAACGCATCGCGTGACTACTATTTAGCCGGCGAACTTGTTTCAGCAGATTGCCCTTGCCTGCTAGGCTTGCTGCCGCAAGTCCGCAGCCATCACGGAGGAACCATGTCGCAATCACCCGTCACCACCCAGTGGATCGATATCGCCAGCCACGACGGCCAGACCTTCAAGGGCTACCTGGCCCTGCCGCCGGCCGGCAACGGCCCGGGCATCGTGCTGATCCAGGAAATCTTCGGCGTCAACCGGCACATCCGCAGCGTCGCCGAGCAGTACGCGCTGGACGGCTACGTGGTGCTCGCCCCGGACGTGTTCTGGCGCCAGGAACCGGGCGTCGAGCTGGCCTACGAAGGCAATGACATGGACAAGGCCTTCAGGCTGGTCAACGAGATCGACTTCACGGTCGCCGTGAAGGATCTGGCCAGCACCACCCAGGCACTGCGTCAGCGCCCCGAATGCCAGGGCGAGGTGGCCTCGCTGGGCTACTGCATGGGCGGGATTCTCGCCTATCTGGCCGGCATCGAATCCGGCGTCGACAAGGCCGTGTGCTTCTACCCCGGCGGCATCGCCAAGCATCTCGACAAGTCGGACGCACTCAAGGTCCCGGCGCAATTCCACTTCGCCGGCAACGACGGCCATATCACCGACGAGCACATCGGCCAGGTACGCGATACCTTCGCCCAGCGCGACGACGTCGAGATCCACGTCTACGATGGCGCCGATCACGGCTTCAACTGCTGGGCGCGCAGCGCCTATCACCGTCACGCCGCCGCGCTGTCACACGGCCATGCGCTGACCTTCCTGGAAAGCGCCTGAAGCCATCGCCCCGCTCCGGCATCACTACACGGGCGAGGCCACTGTCAGAAATCTTGCGATGTCCTCTTGCTTATTCGTTACCAACAGTCATCACTCGTCCTGGTCGATGCGTCCTTAGGGTCCGTTGGGAGCGCCGACGTTCCTTTCGCGGAGAGGGTGCCGCCAATTCGGCGCTTGTCGTTTCCGCCATCCACGACTAGCTTCCAGAGGGCATGTCAGGAAGGCATGCCCAGACCATGAATCAACTAGGGATAGACGCGATGGGAATTATTGCGTGGATCATCTTCGGCCTGATCGCCGGTGCGATTGCCAAGCTGATCATGCCGGGTAAAGATCCGGGTGGCTTCATTGTCACTATCATCATCGGCATTCTCGGCGCCGTCGTTGGCGGCTGGATAGGAACCGCACTGGGCTTCGGTGACGTCTCCGGCTTCAACATCGGCAGCTTCATCATTGCGGTGATCGGTGCCATCGTGTTGCTGATCATCTATCGCGTCGTGCGTAAATGAGCTGTGCGTAAATAACCAGCGCCGAGATAGCCGGTCCGGCGGCTTAGTCCGCCGGGCCGGCCCGTTACCTTGCGCTCGCATGGTATCCTGACGCCATGGACTGACGAATCAGGAATCCCATGTCGCTCGACGATCTTCACCTCAACCTGCGCAATCTGGCCCCCGACGACTATCCGCAGCTCAAGACACTGATGGATGCCGTCTACGACGACATCGGCGGGGCCTGGCCGAAGCACACCATCGACAAACTGATCGGCGAGTTTCCCGACGGCCAGATCCTCATCGAGGACGATGGCCGCATCGTCGGCGTGGCGCTGACCGCACTGGTCGATTACGACGCCTTCTCCAACCCGCACCAATACGACGACCTGATCGGCCATCGCGAGGTGATCCTCAACGATGCCAACGGCGACGCGCTGTACGGCCTCGACGTGCTGATCGACCCGGCCTACCGCGGCTACCGCCTGGGCCGGCGCCTCTACGAGGCGCGCAAGGAGCTGTGCCGCTCGATCAACCTGCGTTCGATCCTCGCCGGCGGGCGAATTCCCAACTATCACCAGTACGCCGCCGAGATGTCGCCCACCGAGTACCTGGAAAGGGTCGCCCGCAAGGAGATCCACGACCCGATCCTGTCGTTCCAGCTGGCCAACGACTTTCAGGTCAAGCGGCTGCTGCGCAAGTACCTGCCCGAGGACGAGAAATCCCAGGGCTACGCGACGCTGCTGGAATGGAACAACATCCTCTTCGAACCCGCCGAGCGGGTGCTCGAGACGCGCAAGACCCAGGTGCGCGTCGGCGCGGTGCAGTGGCAGATGCGCGAGTTCGCCTCGGTGGAATCGGTGCTCCAGCAAGTCGAGTACTTCATCGACGCGGTGGCCGACTACCAGAGCGACTTCGCGGTGCTGCCGGAGCTGTTCAACACACCGTTGATGGGGCTCACCGACCAATCCAACCAGATCGAGGCGATCCGCTTTCTGGCCGGCTTCACCGAGCGCTTCAAGAACGAGATCTCGCGCATGGCGGTGTCGTTCAACATCAACATCGTCGCCGGCTCGATGGTCGAGATCGGCGACGACGACAAGCTCTACAACGTCTCCTACCTGTGCCATCGCGACGGCGAGATCGACCGCCAGGCCAAGCTGCACATCACCCCGCAGGAACGCCGCGACTGGGTGGTGGAGGGCGGCGACGAGCTGTGCGTGTTCGACACCGACGCCGGCCGCGTGGGCATCCTGATCTGCTACGACGTGGAGTTCCCGGAACTGCCGCGGCTGCTCGCCGACCAGGACATGGACATATTATTTGTGCCGTTCTGGACCGACACCAAGAACAGCTACCTGCGGGTGCGCCACTGCTCGCAGGCACGCGCCATCGAGAACGAATGCTACGTGGTGCTGTGCGGCAGCGTCGGCAACGTGCCGTCGATCGAGAATCTCGACATCCAGTACGCCCAGTCGTCGGTGTTCTCGCCGTCGGACTTCGCCTTCCCCCACGATGCGGTGCTCTCCGAGACCACCCCCAACACCGAGATGGTGATGTTCTCGGATCTCGACCTGACGAGACTCAAGGTGGTGCGCAGCGAAGGCTCGGTGACCAACCTCAAGGATCGCCGCCAGGATCTCTACGACCTGCGCCTGCGCGACTGGTCGTGGAAGTCGGGGGGCCGGCCATCCGGAAGCAGACAGGACGATGGCAACTGACCAGCGGCTGAATGTACACCAGCGAGACGCACCATGAGCCTGTGGAATGAGCTCAAGCGCCTGGGCGGCGCACGCCGGCCCTTCCCCGAAGCCGACTGGCGGGAGGCTCGCCGGCGCGTGCCGCTGCTCGCGACACTCGACGACGCCGACACCGAACGGCTCGGTGAGCGCGCCTGGGCGTTCTTGCACCGCAAGCGTCTGACGCTACCCGACGACGACGCCTTCGACCTGCCCGCGCGCCTGGGCCTGGCCGCCCAGGCCTGCCTGCTGACGCTCGGCTGGGACGACAGAGCGGCCCGCGAGGCGTTCGCCAACGTCCATCAGGTGGTGGTGGTCCCCGACGCGTTTCGGCGCCATGTGGAAGAGATGGACGACGCCGGCGTGGTGCACGAATACGAGGACGAGCGAGTCGGCGAGACCTGGTACCAGGGGCCGATCGTGGTGTCGCTGGCCGACCTGGCGGACAGCGGCGACTGGAGCGGCTTCAACGTGGTGATCCACGAATTCGCCCACAAGCTCGACATGGGCAACTCGCAGGAGGCCGACGGCTGCCCGCCGCTGCCGCGGGATATCGCCGCCGAAGAGTGGCACCGGGTATTCACGGCGGTATGGGACGATCTGCAGGCGCACCTCGAGCGTGGCCAGCCCACGCCGATCGACGACTACGCCGCGACGCATCCCGGCGAGTGCTTCGCGGTATGCTGCGAGACCTTCTTCAGTGCCCCCGACGTGCTCGATGGCGCCTACCCCGAGCTCTATGCACTGCTCGCACGCTACTTTCGCCAGGCGCCCTTGGCTCGCCTGCCGCGCTGAGTCCTCGGCTCTTCACACAAACGCAAAGGCCTCGCCGAATGCGGCGAGACCTTTTGCGTTAGAGGATGCGCGATTACGGCGTCATTACCCGAGTCGCGCCCGCTGCCGGCCATGCCAGAGTCACTTCGAGCCCGCACGGATCGCGATTGGCCAGCGTCAGCCGCGCTTGCTGACGCTGTGCCAGCTCGAGCACGATCGACAGGCCCAGTCCGCTGCCGGTAGTGCGCTGGTCCGTGGCGCGCCGAAAGCGTTCGGTGACCCGTGCGAGCATGGCTTCCGGGACCCCGGGACCGTTATCGCGCACGATCAGCCGCGCCTCGCCCGCGGCGCTCGCCAGCTCGAGCGTCACGCGCCCGTCGTCAGGCGTGTAGCGCAGTGCGTTATCCACGAGATTGCGCACCAGGATGCCCATCTCGACCGGGTCGGCGCGGACCCGAAGCGATGTCGACCCTGTCACTTCGAGCGTCTGGCCACGCGCCTGAGCCCAGGGCCAGAGTTCAGCGACCAGTTCCAGCACCAGCGGGTAGATATCGATATCATGCGCCTGCTGGGCGTCGCCGCGGTCCAGTCGGGCCAGTACCAGCAGCTGCTCGACGACCCGCTGCAGGCGCGCCACACCGGTGTAGGCCTTGTCCAGCGAGGCGCCTTCGCCGGCACGCGCGTTATCCAGGTGAATCTTGATTCCGGCCAGCGGGGTGCGCAGCTCATGGGCTGCATCGGCAGTGAAGAGCCGCTCACGCTCCAGCGTCTCGCGCAAGCGGGCGATGAAGGCGTTGATCGAGGCCTGCAGGCCGCCCAATTCCCGCGGCACAGTGGCCTCGATGAAACTCAGCTGGCGGTCATTGCGACTGGCCACTTCACGCGACAGAGCGTCGATAGGTCTGAGGCTGCGCTTGACGATCCATGCCGTGGCCAGCAGCAGCAGCGGCAAGGCGATCAACATCGGAATCAGGTTGCCCAGGGTGATCTTGCCGCCAAGCTCATCGATGAACTCCTCCTGGATGCCGACACGTATCCAGGTCTCGCTGCGCGTATCGAACAGCGAAAACACCCGCCAACGATCACCGCCATAGTCGATCCAACGATACCCCACGGCACTCGGCGGCGGAAAGGGAACCTGGTCGTTCCATTTCGCGCCTAGCAAACGCGGCGTGCCATCGCCGTTCCAGAAACCCACCGCGAGCATGCGCTCCTCGTGGCTATAACGCACTGCCTCGCCCGGGGCATCGGGGGGCTCCGCCCGACCCTCGGTATAGCGTCGCGCCGGATGCCCGGGCTGGCTGAGCTGTGCGGCGATCTCGCGATAGGTCGCAAGGGGCGTGTCGGCGCTGATCTGGGCGGCGATCAAACGCGCTTGCAAGCTCAGTTGAGCATCGAGTATCTCTTCCATCTCATACTTGGTGATCAGGTAGGCGGCGGTGATGCTCAGTGCCGTGATCGCGGCCAGCACCAGCGCCAGGGTGCGGGTAAGATAGCGCCTGATCGAGATCATTCGCAGTTCGGGCTCAGGCGATAGCCGATACCTCGCACGGTGGCGATCAGCCGTTTGTCGAGCTTTCGGCGCAGGTGATGAATATGCACCTCAACGGCATTGGAGGCTATCTCTTCATTCCAGCCGTAAAGCAGGCTCTCGAGATGCGGACGGGTCATGATCTTCTCCGGATGGCGGGCAAGTTCGAGCAGCAATGCATACTCGCGTCGCGCCAGCGGCACCACCCGGGCATGCCAGGTCACTTCATGGCTCGCCTCGTCGATCCGCAGCGGGCCGATCTCGATGATCTGCGAAGCCCGCCCCTGGGCGCGACGCATCACTACACGTAGCCGCGCCAGCAGTTCCTGCAGATCGAAGGGCTTGAGCACGTAATCGTCGGCGCCCCCATCGAGTCCAGCGATACGCGCCTCGATGTCATCACGGGCAGTCAGGATCAAGACAGGCAGGACACTGCGGCGGCGAATCTCCTTCAACACCTGCATGCCGTCAAGATCGGGCAGCCCCAGATCCAGCACCACCACCGAGAAGGTATCGTAGCGTACCGCGGCCAGCGCATCGTGGCCGCTTAACAGCCAGTCCACCGCGTAGCCCTCACGCTGCAGGGCCGTCTTGATACCGTCGCCCAGCAGCGGGTCATCCTCTACCAGTAATACGCGCATGCCGGCCTCATCGCTCCATTCTCTGTCCAGTCTCTTGAATGCGATAGCCTCGCTGATTGCCACCGTCCATCGTTTCTGCCTGACACGAGCTCAAGGAAAGCATGCAAACTCCAGTCTCTTGAATGCGATAGCCTCGCTGATTGCCACCGTCCATCGTTTCTGCCTGTCACGAGCTCAAGGAAAGTATGCAAACTCCAGTCTCTTGAATGCGATAGCCTCGCTGATTGCCACCGTCCATCGTTTCTGCCTGTCACGAGCTCAAGGAAAGTATGCAAACTCCAGTCTCTTGAATGCGATAGCCTCGCTG